>CBDUBK010000112.1:0-6738 GCA_965365375.1 uncultured bacterium
AGCTGGTTCAAAACCTACAAGCCTATATTATTGATTGGCGCTTATATCACAGGTCTCACACTTATTGTACAGGGGGTAAGTGGGGGCTTCAACTGGCATGAATGGATGCAGCATTTCATGGCAGGCTTCTTCCTGGTCTTTTCATTTTTCAAGATGCTCGACCTGAAAGGTTTCGCGGAGAGTTATTCTTCTTATGACATCATTGCCAAACGATGGATGGGCTGGGGATTTTTGTATGCCTTTATCGAGCTGGGGCTGGGTATTGCCTTTCTCACGGGATTTAATCCTCTGGTGACAAACGCTGTAACATTCGCGGTGATGAGCATCAGTATCATTGGCGTCCTGCAGAGTGTGATGGCCAAAAGAAAGATCCAGTGTGCCTGTTTAGGTGCAGTGTTCAACCTGCCAATGAGTACTGTCACCATTATTGAAGATGCTTTGATGATCGCCATGAGTGGTGCAATGCTCGTATATATGTTGTAATGTAAAAAAGCTAAAAAAATATTTATGAACAGAATTTTTCTGATTGCTGGTCTCACCAGTTTGCTGGTCGCATGTAATGAGCATTCCAATCACAAAACAACTAACCCTGACAGCACCCGTCATGATTCACATAGCCCTGGAAATAACAAAAACGTTCTGATAAATCCCGTTACAGAAACAATGAAGAGGATGATGGATGAAATGCATCATATCAAACCAACCGGCAACAATGATGTTGATTTCGCAGCCATGATGATTGAACATCATAAGGGTGCGGTTGAAATGGCCAAAGTCGAGATAGCACAGGGAAATAATTCCGAAATGAAAGCATTTGCGCAGAAGGTAATTGATGACCAGGATAAAGAAATAGTATTTATGCAGGAGTTTATTTCAAAAGCTTTTAAAACTGCATCTTCAAATGCAGCAGAATTTCAGAAAGCATTGAAAGGCTCCATGAAGGCAATGATGGAAGGCAATACTCAAATCCATGATGATACCGACAAGGATTTTGCAGCACAGATGATCCCCCACCACCAAAGCGCAGTGGATATGGCCATGGCTTATTTGCAATTTGGTAAGGATACAGGTCTGAGAACGCTTAGCCAAAACATCATTCGTTCCCAGGAAAAGGAAATCAGCTGGCTCAAAGATTGGTTACGCAGGAATACGAACTAACAGGCCAATAGAAACTGAAACATGTTTTGCAGTGCTGGCTTACAAAATAATCAAAGCGCATAATTAAGTTAACTTTACCGGATCAAAACGGATTTTACAGGGTGAAGAATCAATAAAGCAATGAGGCTTTCATTTAATTGCTTAAAAAAATTGTTTTACCAGGATTTTTCACTCCTTAAACTAATTGCTATGAGACCATTCATTGTTTTGTTTGCCTTCCTGGCAGCAGTATTAAACACTTCAGCGCAGGAATGCGGCACCAGGAAATTAGACCCGCAAATAGCAGGCTTCTTAAAAATCATCGGCTACCAGGACCTGACACTGGACCAGCTCCGTGCATTGCCAATCGATCTACTAAAATACCCGCAAATCCCGGTACTGCCCTATCCGAAAGAAGATGTTCAAAGAATCAAGATCACCAAAGACAGCATACCTGTTTTGGTTTTCAACCCGCTGCACAAACAAAATCTTCCTGTTATCATTCATTATCATGGCGGAGGATTTATCTCGCCCCTGGTGGCCGGCCTGGAGCAATCGCTTTGGCAGGATGCTAAAACTTATGAAGCCATTGTATTTGCAGTTGATTACCGTGTGGCGCCTGAACATAAATTTCCAGCAGCTGTAAATGACAGCTACAACTCCTTCAAATGGATCTCAGAACATGCAGGACAGTTTGGTGGTGACACCAGCCGCATCGCGTTGATGGGAAATAGTGCTGGGGCCAATCTTGTAGCGGTGATCGCGCAGAAAGCAAAAAAAGAAGGGATCAGCCAAAAAATAAAACTGCAGGTCCTGCATGGCCTGCCTGTTGACCTGCGACCCGAGCACCTGGAAAAGTCCGCTTCCTACCACCAAAATGCAGTAGGCTATTTCCAGACTAAAGCACTCACTTATTTTGCCATTGAAACCTATGCACCCAACCAGTACAATGATCCCGAAGCCTCTCCCATACTCACAGAAGATTTAACCGGGCTGCCACCAGCCCTTATTATCACCGCGGAATTTGATCCGCTCCGGGATGATGGCGCTTTATATGCTTCACGTTTACGACAAGCGGGCGTGAAAGTTTGGGAAAAATGTTTTACAGGACAGATCCATTGTTTGATCGGGCATCTTCCGGGAGCAGAACCTTTGAAAGAGTTTGAAGGGTTAGTGAAGAAGGCGATGAACGAGAGTTTGGGAAAGTGAAAAAGAAATTCCACCGTCGCTCTAAGAGTAATGGCAGACTTCGTCGGCAGAACTTTATAATCTTTGAACTCTTTTTGTCGTGCTGGGCCAGACTAGCCCACAAAAAGAAAAGCCCACCGTTGCCAGAGGCTATGGTGGGCAAAGTCGGGAAGACAGGATTCGAACCTGCGACCCCCTGGTCCCAAACCAGGTGCGCTACCGGCCTGCGCTACTTCCCGTCCCGTTTAGGGGTGGCAAAGATAAAGGATTGAAGTATTTCAGAGAAAAAATATTGAGAAAGAGGCTGTTGGCAGTTAGACTATGGCTTTTGGCCCTGAATATTCAATTTTATGAGGGAAAGAGTAGCTAAAGCGGTTTCCTATTATCCATGACCCGTTGAGAATATATTTTTATTCACTGATGTTGATCTTTAAAGCCCGAAGAAAATTTAATTTCAAAACATGAAGTCCTGCCTTCTGTTTATTACCCTACTAGCCTTACTGGTTTCCTGTAAAAAGGAGCAGCCAAAAAACATTACCATCCATTGCGAAGGACTTGTTACCGATACCGCCGGCACCGGCGACAATGGCCGGGTATTTCTGCCCAATGCCTTTACGCCTAACGCTGATGGGATCAATGATGTATTCAGACCGTTGCTCATCAATATTACGGCAATGGAATTCAAGGTTTACGATGGAACCGGTGCGGAAGTGTTCTCCACTTCCGTGATCGGGCAGGGTTATACTTCCGTCACCTTTAATAAACCCGTCAAATATTTTTACAGGGTACAGGCTTCTACCCAATCCGGAAGAAAGATTGGTACCTGCGGTGAATTCTATAATATCGGTTGCTTCACTTCCTCCCCTTCCCCCAGCCAGTTATATTTTGAAGACCAGTGGACATCATTCGGGTTTACAGGACCAACGGCCGAGGTGCTGGGAAACTGTCCGTAAGAAGCTGCTAGCTTCTAGCTGCTAGCTGCAAGTGCTTTATGCATATAGTCGTTCAAATTTCAAGCATAACGCGTGACATAATGATAAGGTTGTTGGAACAATCAGCTGAGTAGTTATCTGAACTTTGATAAATGGATTGGTAGTTTTTATATAAACCGGTAGATCGGCATTCAACCAAGTGGAATCATGTTCACAGGAGTAAACATTTGGAATGATATGCCGGCCCTACGGGCCTCAACTTCCCGTTCTATCATTTTTCTACTACTGATATACCAGCCCTCAAGGCCTGGTAGTTCGTGTGCCGGAATAGCTTTTGAGCCTTAGCTTTTGGCTGTTGGCGCTCTGTTCGTACACACATTCAATAATCTGACTCCCTTTAGTTTGAAAGATTACGTGCATAAAAAAAAGCCAACGGCTAAAGGCCAATAGCCAACAGCTTTATTTCTTAATACTAAACAGCGTCTTCGTAAAATGATTCATCACATATACCAGCTGGTTGTTCTCCACATCCTGCAGTACCACCGTAAAACGGAATTTTACTTTCTTGCCACTCTCTACAGGGATCTCGTCATAAGGCAGGAATAATTCCAGGTTCCTGCTGTTCTTATTATAACTCATTTTAGTATTGGGCAATAAGATCAGTTTTGGATAAGCAGCCACAATTCCACCCCAGTTATAATAATTATTATTGTCTTTCACATAATAATCATTTTCATCAACGAGCATGGCTACCACGTACACAGATCCGAGTTTATCTGTTGTTGTGAGTTCAAAAGATGGATAGATCGCAATACCACCTCTCACAGAATCGTTCACCACCTGTAAATCCGTGAAATTAAAAACATTCACGCGGGGTAATTCCCTGATGATGGATGAACCATCCTTTGGATAAAAAGCCGCGATATTATCCTTATCACTTTGAGATAGATCAAAATTGGCCGGAAGGGAATAACCATCAAGAGTCTGCCAGGCTTCTACCGAATAGTGCATGATGGACTTAGGATCATACTGTGTACCATTCGTATAAAACTGGTTACTGGCCTGCAATACGTTGAAATCAATTTTTGATTTATCCCAACCCTGTGTTTTCTGGTAGTATTTATAAACCGTATCCTTGTTCCATTTGATGGCACCGGGATAACTCTGCTCATGCAGCAGCCCCAGGGCGTGACCGAATTCGTGCAGTACCGTTCCCCTGATCTCCTTATAATTCCATTTCACATCACCGGCAGCCAGCATTTTCCTCAGGTCCTGCATATTGGGTTTGATGTTTTTCTTTTTCATTTCCGCGATGTAATAATCATAATCGAGGAAGGCAATCGTATCCAGATTCATGGTCTGCACATCCTGTGGCACAGTATTGCAGTTGATGCCTACCTGCGAATTATGGCCCAGGCCCTCGCCTACTTTTATACGCATATTGGTACCTGTAGCATTGTCCCCAACAAAATTGAACTTGATATTGGCATGCTGTTCCCACTCTTTCGCATAACGCATCACCATATCACGAAGCGTTTTGCTGGAATTGCCCATGAACTTTACCGATATCGTCATCCCATTGTCCCAGACCAGGTAAGGATTACCTACAGGACGGCCAGGTGTAGTATCCATTTTCTGGATCTGTACATCACTGGCCAAAACGGTACAGGTAGGATCATATAACTTCTGTGCCTGAACAGATCCCAGCACAAAAAGCAGGACCGTAATAATTAATAGCGATTTTTTCATGTTGTAGTTTTGTGTGTTTGTTTATTGATGCGCGCAATTGCGCTTATGCATATTGTTTACTAAAAAATTTTTATCTCCATTCTCCATATAAAACAAAAGCTCCCCAGTAAAATGGATGCGCATACTTCGGATTGGCACTCAGCTTCACCTGGGCTAATCTTAATGCATCCACCTTATCCATTTTTTTATTGAGGTTGGAATAGAATTCATTCATCAGGATGGAGGTTGCTTCATCATCCACCTTCCATAAACTGGCCACTACAGACTTCACACTTCTTAACAAAAAAGCATTTGCTGGTGAGATGTTCCAGCCCTGGGTGAGTTGTTTGTTCACGGCCGTCTCACAGGCTGAAAGCGTTACCAGGTCGAGATCTCCCATGGTGAGCTGCTGGATCTCGGTAATGGTAAGTTTCCCGTTGTTACCAGTTGTTGAATCCCTGTCAGGCAGGAACTTCAGATAACTGTTGGAGAAATCCTGTGAATAATTCAGGATACCATGCGTAGCGAAATGCACGAATTTTTTTTCTGTCAGCGAAGATTTTGCAAGTGATTCTGTTGCCCTTGCATCAGCATAAACTGCCTTCTCCGCGTTGATGATCTTCCCGATCTCCACCACTTCCTTGGTATTGTAACGGAGTGTTGCATCCGGAACACCGAAAGCTGCAAAGGAAGCCAGGTCTGATTTTTCCGGTACCAGCTGGTTGCTCTTGAAGAAGATTCCAATATCATTGGTATAGAACACCGCGTGGTCTTCAATAAAGAACCGGAATTTTCCATCCGCTTTTTTCTCACCAAGACACTGGAAAGGAAGGTTGCTTAAAATCCCATTGGGAATGATACAAACCCTTTTCTTGGTTTTGATCTTATCATAAATATTCGAGATCAGCAACTGGTAAAGCGCTCCCGATACATCTGTAAATGAAACATTGTCCAGGGGTTCTTCTTCATCCTTCACATCTGATCGCAGTACAAGCGGACCAGTCCCGGTACCTGCTCCCGGTCTTTTTGACAAACGCACGAATGCATTCACCGCATCAGTCATTTCCTTACCCAATGAATCTACCTGGATGGAAAGGTTTTCATTGGTAAGCGTGAACACCATCAGGTTATTCTTATTGAGCAGGTATAAAACCACCGCCACATCATTGGGCAGGTCTTTTTTGTATTTAAGAAAACTGTTTGGATTGGCCTCCTGGGGATAATAAGAATTGAACTTCTCATCTTTCTGCACCAGCGTCATGAGGTAATTGGTGTATTCCTTCTCCGCTACTTCCAGTTGCTTCACAATTTCAATCCGGGTCTGGCCACTTTGTTTCTGCGCGGTTGCTCTCAGCGCATTGGCTTTTTGCTGCAAGGAATCCAGCCTGCGTGTTTCGGCTTCAAAACCAGGAACAGTTTGCGCACCACCTAGCTCTTTCAAACCTGCAAGTCCACTCAGGTTGGCAAAAGCAAAGGACTGTTCTGATTGCCCTGTTTTAGAATAAGCAAATGATAATTTGAAATAGAGGTCCGCTTTCCTTGGATCATTATTGAAGATCTTCTGTGCTTTTTCATCACCGAAAACATTCTGGGTATACTTATTCAGCAGGTCAACTGCAGTGCGGAAATAAACAATGCTGCTGTCGAAGGATTGCTCCGTAAAATAGATCAGTCCTTTTTCATAATAAGCCTCCCAGCCTGAAGCCACTCCGTAATTCCGGGTAACTTCTATGGCCTGTTCAAAATTTTCCAG
>CBDUBK010000113.1:0-6705 GCA_965365375.1 uncultured bacterium
GCGTCTTGTTTATCGACCGAACCAAAGTCATTTCCGTTTTAGCAGCGTCGGCATCTGCCACTTTGTATCTTACATAGTAAAGTTTTCCCTGTACATCCCGGTATTCCACTTCTTCATCACTCAGGGCTGTTTGTGCCTGCGGATCCCAGTTGATGATGCGGGCACCGCGATAGATCTGCCCTTTTTTATACAGGTCAATAAACACGGTGATCACTGCATTGTAATAGTGATCATCCATGGTAAAGGTGACGCGGTCCCAATCCACACTGCAGCCCAGCTTTTTTATCTGGTGATAGATAATGCCGCCGTACTTGTCTTTCCATTCAAAGGCGTACTTCAAAAATTCTTCCCTGGTCAGGTCGTGTTTCTGAAGCCCTTTTTCTTTCTCCAGCATCTGCACCACCTTGGCTTCGGTGGCAATGGAAGCATGGTCGCTGCCGGGTACCCAGCAGGCATTGTAGCCGCTCATGCGGGCGCGGCGCACCAGCACATCCTGCACAGTTTCATTGAGGGTGTGACCCATATGTAATACCCCTGTAACATTGGGGGGCGGGATCACTACTGTAAACGGCGGGCGATGGTCGGGCTGGCTGTAGAAATAACCCTTTTCCATCCAGTGACTGTACCATTTTTCTTCTATCTGCTGGGGCTCGAAATTCTTGGAAAGATTGCTCATAATCGGGGGGCAAAGGTAAGGAGAGCAAAGGGAAAGTCGTAGCGCGGTTCAAGTTCAAAGTTCAAAGTTCAAAGTGCAAAGTCGTAGGCTCTGAGGATGGAGCGTTTGAAAAAGTCAGGAATCAGTTGTCGGGGAATCAGCGATCAGTAATGAGACTACGGACTTCAAACTTCAGACTACCGCCCCAATAGTACACTCCATTCTCTGGTTCACTGACTTTGAACTTTGAACTTTCAACTTTGAACTGTCCTGCTAGCTACCATTCATCTGCTCCAAAACCTCCCTGCAGATATAGGTCTTGCCCTCCATGACCTCGGAGATGGCTTTGAACATTTCTTCGCGTGAGGAATTTTTGGTAACATAACCACGGGCACCGAGCTGCATCATGTTTTTTGCATAGCCCGGTTGGTTATTGACCGACATCCCGATGATGCGGATGTGCGGTGGTTTTTCAAGGATGGCCCTGGTCGCCTGGAATCCATTGACAGGATTCATGTTCACATCCATCAGGATCACATGAGGGTCAAGGGAGGAAGCATCATTGATGGCTTCGGAACCGGAGCCATATTCCTTGATCACCTGGAGATCGCGGTAACCTTCCAGCAGCATCTTCCAGGTTTCCCTTACCATCCTGTGATCATCAACAATGATCACACGTATCTTGTCATTTTTCATCCGCAAATGAATTTGATTCATCTGCAATTATAATTGCAGGGGAATGATGATTGGTGAACATGGGTGCTCTATTGAAGAGCTCCATGCTATTCACAGGCAAGCAAAGTACCCCTGCTGACAAAAATATTATGCCATATCAATTCTCAAAATCCAGCTGGCTGTTATTGATGAAGTTCACCAGGGCAGCAGCATTCTTAAGATTCAGTTTTTTGAGAATATTATAACGGTGAACTTCAACGGTTTTTACCGAGATGTTCAGGGCATCTGCGATCTCTTTGGAAGAATTGCCTTTTTTGATGAATGCAATGATCTCGATCTCTCTCTGTGAAAGGGAGTTCAAACCACCCTGCTGGTCATCGCCGCTGATTACCTGCTCGGAGAGGATGTTCTTGATCTCTTCACAGATATATTTTCTTCCATTCTGGATCTCCATGATGGCCTTGAACATTTCTTCCCTGGATGAGTTCTTGGTAACATAACCCATGGCACCTTTCTGGATCATCTTTCTTGCATAAGTGGGCTGAGTGTGGAGCGATACACCCAGAATTTTGGAACCTGGTGAATATTTCCTGATCAGCTGTGTGGCTTCAATGCCATTCATACCGGGCAGGTTAATATCCATGATTACGATCTGTGGACGTAATTGCTTCGAAAGCTCTACCGCATCTTCGCCGCTGCCGCTTTCAGCAATAACTTTAAAGCGGGGATCGGTGTTGAGGATAAAACTCCAGGTTTCTCTTACAAGGGTGTGATCGTCGGCAATAAGGATCGTGATCTTTTCCATTTTTAATTTTGTTTTTTGTTGATAGGGAATTCGATTATAATACGACATCCGGCACCAGGTGCGCTGATGATCTGTTGCTTTCCATTGATCAGGTAAATCCTGTTCTGGATATTTTTAAGGCCTACGCCTTTTTTTACCAGCAGGGGACTGAAACCAATACCATCATCTTCAATTACCAGCTCTGCCTTATTCCTGTTCTTTTTCAGGATAATATTGACCGTTGTGGCCCTGGCATGTTTGATGGCATTGTTCATGGCTTCCTGGATAATCCGAAACACCGTGAGCTTGTGATTCTTATCCAGGTAATCTTCAATTTTTTTATCAGCTTCCAACTGCGCTTTCACTTTTCGCGTGAGATTGATATTATCAATGAGGTCATGGATGGAATCTACCAGGCCCAGGTCTCCAATACTTGGATCCATCAGGGAACGTGACAGCTGCCTGATCTCGTTGATGACCATGATCACATTCTGGATGGATTTGCTGATCAGTTCATCTTTCAGTTCTGAATTGCTCAGGGCCAGATCGAGGTAAAGTTTGGTAGTGGTGAGTACCTGATTCACATTATCATGAAGTTCTTTACCTATCTCGCCTCTTTCCTGTTCCTGGGTATCCACTGTAGCCTGGTTGATGGCTTTCTGCCTTCCCAGTTCATTTTGTAAAAGTTCCTGCTCCAGTTTTTTTCTCAGGGTGATATCCTGGGCAGCACCAATCATTCTTACCGGTTTGCCCTGCTGGTTGCGGATGATCTTGCCACGGTCATATACATACGAATAGTGGCCATCATCCCTCAGGAACCTGTATTCAACATCAAAAGTCGACTGGTCTTCTGCCTGCATGATCTCGTACATCACTTTTTCAACCCTGTCATGATCATCGGGATGAATTCTTTCCAGCCAGTTGAGAATATTGTGAATCGGGCCATTGAATTCCATGCCATAGACATTCTTCAATCCCACAGGATCCCTGTAAACTTCATTGGTTTCCAGGTTCCAGTCCCAAACCAGGTCATGGGTGGCCATCATCATGATGTCAAATCTTTCATTGGCCTGTTTGATATCTTCCAGAGAAGAAAAATGTTCCATCAGCACCCGCAGGATATTTCTGATCCTTTCGATGGTATCGAGTTCGATTGCTGTAGGTGACTTGATTTCTTTATAGTAGATCGCGAAGGCGCCAAGTACTTTTCCTGAACCGTTGATGATGGGAAGTGACCAGCAGGCTTTGAGGCCAAATGGTTTTACATATTCCAGGTATTGTTCCCACAGTGGATCCTCTTCGATATTTTCTGTGATCACTGTTTCGGCCCTGTACATCGATGTGCCGCAGGATCCCGCTGCAGGCCCGATCTCGAGGTTGTTCAAAGATGTAGTAAATGCTTCCGGAAGCCTTGGAGCCGCAAGTGATTCTATCTTCCCGTTGTCTTTCAAGAGCACAACGGAAGTATAGGCATCCGGGATAATGGTTTCAATACCGTTTAAAAGCGTATTGGCAATATCAAATAATGAAACGTTGATATCGTTCGATAATTCAAAAACACTCCGTTCCAGCGAAAGCAGCTGTTCGTAATAATTCCGTTCCGTAATATCCTGGAAAGCCCCGATCACACGTACGGCTTCCTTGTTTTCATTCCGGATGATATACCCGCGGTCATTGATATGGCAATAACTGCCATCAGCTTTTTTTACTGTAAATTCTTCAGCCCAGAATGTTTTGTCCGGATCATTGATGGTGGCACTGAGCTTGGTAAAAACATGCTGATTTTCCTGGGGCAGAACTGTTCTTATAAGAGACTCTATTGTTAATGTATTGTCTTCGGGAAGGGGCCAGCCCAGCATTTTCTGGAAATTATCAGAAAAAACAACGGTGCCTTCCAGCAGGTTCATATCCCATACCACGTCCGATGTGGCAAGAGTGGCAAAGCGGTAGCGTTCATTGCTGATCAGCAGTTGTTTTTCTTTTTCATGGAGGTCTGTAATATCCTGTAAGGATCCGATCATGCTGATGGCTTTGCCTTCTGCATTCCTGGTGATGAAACCCCGGTCCAGTACATAGCGGTAATTTCCTTTTGCATCCAGGAAACGGTATTTCATTTGCCATTTGGTCTGGCTCCTGATAGAGGTTTCCAATGAACGCGTAACATTAGCCTGGTCTTCAGGATGGATCAGTTCCTTCCATTTATTGATAGTTACCTCCGAAGGGTTCAAACCAAAAAGATGCTGAAGTCCTTCGCCCCATATCAGTTGGTCGTTAACCATGTTCCAGTCGTAAATGGCATCGGAGGTAGCCATGCTCGCCAGCTTGAACCTTTCATTACTGCGCCGCAGTTCTTCCTCTGTTTCCTTCCGGGCTTTTTCAATTTTTACTTTTTCAGTCACATCATGAACCACTACCAGCTTGGCGTTTACATTGCCATACCGGATGGTATTAATGTCAATGTCCACGTAAATTCTTTCACCATTTTTTTTATGATGCTGCCATTTACTGTAGTGAAGGATGTTATGGAGATGTTCATTTTCCAGTCTTTCTTCGAGCCGGCCAATAAAATCAGGCGGATGAATCAGGTAAAGGTTGGATGACAGGAATTCTTCCCGGCTGAAACCATAGTGATTGACAGCAGCTTCATTAACTTCCAGGAAAGAAAGTGTTTCCGAGTCATAGATCCAGCAGGGCAGTGGATTGCTTTGAAAAAGATTGCGGTAATATTGTTCCGAGGTACGGAGCTTTTCACGGGCGATCACCTGTTCCGTGATATCCGTATGTGTTCCGATCATGCGAACCGGCTGGTCTTTACTGTCACGCTCAATGATCATTCCCCTGGCAAGGATCCATTTATACTGACCGTTCTTTGCCCTGATCCTGTAAGTGCTTTCATGAAAAGGATTTTCAGTGGAGATATGTTCTTTCACTGCTTCCTTCATCTTTTGTTTGTCTTCCGGATGAATAAGCGCCTCCCATTCTTCAATGCGGTTGTGCAATTCACCGGGTTCGTAACCATATAATTTTTTATAACCCTCAGAATAAAAACATTCACCGGTCAGAATGTTCCAGTCCCACACACCCTGCTGTGCGCCTTCGAGTGCAAAACGCCAGCGTTCTTCGGCGATCTTCAGGTGGTGAGCGGAATTTTTTTCCTCTGTGATGTCACGAGCTGTAACGATCAGTCCAATGATCTCTCCCAGGTCATTGAATGCCGGCCTGAAATGGTTTCTTAAAACAAGTTTGAGCCCGGATTGGTTGATCTCGTGCTCCATGATCCTTTCCGGACCGCCATTCAGGATATCGTCGGCCATCTTTTTCACCAGTTCAACCCTGTCGGGAGCAACCATTGAAAAAAGGCTCATGCCTTTATAGAGGTCGAGATTGAAATACTGTTTGATTCTTTTGCGGGTGAGTTCAGTAGCGGCGACGATATTCAGGTCTTTATTGAGCAGCACAAAAGTGTCCTGCAGATTATTCAGTATCAGGCTGAATGATTCTTCATCACTGAATGCATATTCAGCTGTATTTTGCAGAGTAGGTTCTGGCTGGTTCTTCATGATACCATGGAATAGAAAACGAAAGTACATATTTGTAATTTTGGCAATACGATTTTACAAAGGAAACTTCAGAAGATTAAGTGTTTCTACTTGCCGCTTTTCGTTTAAAATTGAACTTGACCCGAATTCTCTTGTTTCAGATCAACAATAATTTAGAATAAATTATGGAAAGAAATCTCACCTCCTGGTACAGTGAAAGGCTTCAAAAGGAAATGCCTGTGGCCGTTTATGGGAATTATGGTTTTGCATTGCTGATGGTACCAACCGCCGCGGCTGATTACCTCGAGTATGAACGTTTCCAGTTGATCGATGCCATGAGCGGTGCTATTAATGGCGGTCAGGTGAAGGTTTTTTCCATCAATAGCATCAATAATGAAAGCTGGCTCAATAACAATATGGACCCGCATGACAAGATCAGGCGTCACCAGTTATACAATGAATATGTTTATGAAGAAGTGATCCCATTCATCCGTACACATACAAGTCATGATACACCCATTATCATCTGCGGTGCTTCTTTCGGTGCCCTGCATAGCATGAACCTGTTTTTGAAAAGACCGGACCTGATCCAGGGAGTGATTGGAATGAGCGGCGTTTATGACCTAACAGAATACACGAAAGGATTTTATAATGATGATGTGTATTTCAACAGCCCGCAACATTATATGCCCAATCTCAGTGACCATTATGTACTGGAGCAGATCAGGCGCAGTAACCATATCCATATTTTCACCGGGAGTGGTGCTTATGAAGATCCGGAGGGCAGCAGGCGCTTTGCTGGCATCTTATACAGTAAGGGCATTAATTATGAACTGGATGTATGGGGAAGTGAATGGCCTCATGACTGGAATACCTGGAAAGCGGTGCTGCCGCATTATCTGGGGACAAGGTTTTAGAGTCAGTTCAAAGTTGAAAGTTCAAAGTTCAAAGTCAGATTCATGAGTGAATGGACATGGCTTATAAGTCTGAAGTCTGTAGTCTGAAGTCTGTAGTCTGTAGTCTGTAGTCTGTAGTCCGTAGTCGGTACCTTT
>CBDUBK010000114.1:0-6678 GCA_965365375.1 uncultured bacterium
TGCACATAATTGGCTGCAGGCTGGGAGAGTTCGGGTAAAATAATATTCAGTTGTTGAAGGTTTTTTTCCGGGGACTGGGCTGGTGATTCAAAAGCGCATAAAACAGCCAAAGCAAATAATAAATATCTCATGTGGAGCAGTGTTTAATTTTTGGTGAACCTTAAAATGTTCAATGAATGTTGAAATTACAGTCACCAGTGATTCTGTAAATCTATTTCACAATGGTGCTCTTAAGATACAGGGTTTCTTAAAAACCCCTTTCTTTGCCTGAATGGCACAGGACCAGAAACAGGAGCGTATCATACAGGCGGCGATCAAACGTTTTGCTCATTTTGGAGTGAGCAAGACCACCATGTCGGAGATAGCAGCGGACCTTTCCCTGAGCAAGGCCTCCCTTTATTATTATTTTCCTGATAAGCTCAATTTATACGCGGCAGTGCTTCAGCATATCACCAAAACCGGCGAAGAGGAAGACGATGACGCCCTGGCCCGTGAAAAAAATCCCTTCAACGCCATCAATTATTTCCTGGAAAGAAGAACCGAGTTTATCATCAAATACCATAATATCCTTGAATTCCTGAAAGCTTACCAGTCTTCCCGGGTGCCGGAAGAACTGCAGCCTGTATTCAATCAGCTCCGCAAAAGGGAACTGCAAAGGATCACCACGATCATTGAAAAAGGAATCATTTCAGGTGATTTCCCGATCAAAGAAGCTAAAAAGCCGGCAGAGCTGTTCTTTGAATTCCTGGATGGCTTCCGCGCCAGCACCCTGCACAACAACCCTAATTTTTTTCCCGATAAGAAACAATTCCAGCAGATCCTGAAGAAAGAGACCGAGTTTGCCCGGATTTTTTTTAACGGCTTAACAATTTAATGACACCCGGATATTTTTTTTGCCTTACTTTTGACTTTTAAATCAAAAAAGTCAGATAGTCAAAAGGTCAAATGAGTACGGAAGCAACAGTGAAGCAGGAGCAGATATTGGAGGCGGCCATCAAAAGGTTTACGCATTTTGGTATTGCCAAGACCACTTTGACCGAACTGGCCGATGACCTCGGGCTGACCAAACAGGCGCTTAGTTATTATTTCCACGATAAACAAAGCCTGATAACAGCGGTGCAGGAGAAAATTATTGCAGATTATATCAACGGGCTAACCGCCGCTATTCAAAACGCGCCTTCCCTGGTAGAGGGCCTGCTGATGATCACCCGCTTCCGTATCGGTTTTTTCCAGAAATATTACATGCTTTCCTGGCAGGCTGACCATAGTGAACACCTGAACGCGAAAGCGGTGCTGGACTGGAAAATAATGATACGCGGGAAAGAACTGGAATTACTGGAACCCCTGCTGCATAATGGCATGGAAACAGGTGAACTGAAACCTCTCGACCCTGCGCATACCGCCAGCCTGATGCTGGATATGGTATTCGCATTCACCCGCTGCGTAAAAGATAAAGGTGCATTTCCAACCGAAGATGATTTCTCCCTGATGACAGCAAGGCTGGAAGAGATGACACATATATTTTATAACGGTATAAAATCATCCACATGGAAGAACTGATCCTCAGCAAGGCAAGGGAAATGTTTTTTTCCTACGGCCTCAAAAGCATTTCCATGGATGACCTGGCGAAACATGCCGCTATATCCAAAAAAACCATCTACCAGTTTTTTTCAGATAAGGAATCCATGGTTGCCCGCATCGTGGAGCAATTGATGGATCAACACCATGAACTGTTCTGTGCCTGCCAGAAAAAAGCGGCCAATGCTATTGAAGAAGTGGTCCTGCAAAGCCGTGCCCCATTTGAAACCTGGGCTGCTGTTCATAACGGGTTCTTTTTTGAATTACAGAAATATTACCCGCTGCAGTGGTCCAAGCTTGAAGCACACCGTTCCAAAATAATGGTTCCGGGTATCCGGAAAAATCTGGAGCAGGGAATGCTGACAGGTTTATATCGCGATGAGATGGACCTGGATGTGATCATTGCCATAAGGTTGCAGCAATTAACCACCGCTCTTTCCCCCGCATCTTTCCTCGAAAAGAAAATCAGCGTGGAGCAACTGGTAAATGAACTCACGGTTTTTTACCTCCATGGGATAACCAGTACAAAAGGAAGAAAAATTCTAGATCAATATTTAAAGCAAACAGATGAAACCCAGATTAAGATTAAATAAGTGCTCATTAAAATGGTGGCTGCTGCCGGTAATGATCTTTACCGGGACCATGCTGCATGCACAGGCCCCTGTTCAGCTCGACCTGAAGCAGGCCTTGAAGTATGCGCTCGAAGCCAACCAGAATGCCAGGAAGGCCAGGCTGGATGTAGAAAACAGCGAGTACCGCATAGATGAAGTGCGTTCAAGAGCTTTGCCACAGATCAATGGTTCAGCGGCTTTGACCAACAACCCTTTGTTGCAGCAAAGTGCATTGCCGAATATTTTCGGACCCAATCCAAATCCCAATGAAACCATCCTGGTAAGCTTTGGGCAGAAGTGGAATGCCAATGCAGGCCTTTCACTCAACCAGAATTTATTTGACAAATCAGTACTGACAGGGCTGGATGCTGCAAAGGCAACCCGTGAGTTTTATAAACTCAGCGCGCAGCTCACGGAAGAGCAGGTGATCGAACAGGTGGCAACCAATTATTACCAGGTGCTGGTGCAGAGACAGCAGGTAAGCGTGATCGATTCTACGATTCGCAATACCCGTAAGGTGCAAACAGTATTGAGAGGCCAGTATGATAATGGTCTCGCAAAAAAAATTGATGTGGACAGGATCACGGTCAGCATTTCCAACCTGGAAAGCCAGCGCCAGCAATTACTGAATGGTGTTGCATTGCTGGAAAACCAATTAAAGTTTTATATGGGTATGCCGATTCAGACACCCATTATTATCCCTGCCGAAGAACTGGAAGAAATTATCCCGCAGATTGTTTCAAATGACCAGCAGATCAATGCTGATAACAGAATTGAAATGAGGTTGCTCAGGCAGCAGGAAAATTTATTGCAGTACCAGAAGGAAGCATACAAAGCCGAGTATTATCCAAGCCTTTCACTGGCCGGAAATTATTCCTACCAGGGACTTGGGAATAAGGTGCCCATATTCAAGGGACAGCAACAGGGCGTCAACTGGTTTGGCGCTGCTTCGGTGAGTCTCAACCTGCGTGTGCCCATCTTCAATGGAGGTGCAACAAAAGCCAGGATCCGCCAGGCAGATGTGAGTATCAAAAAACTCAACGAAGACCTGGACAACACTGAGCTCGCATTGAATCTTGCATTTGAAAATGCGAAAACGCAGATCAATAACAGCATCATTACGTTGAACGCGCAGAAGAAAAACGTTGAACTCGCGGAACAGGTTTATGCCAATACGCAGAATAATTACAACAATGGGCTGGCCACACTTACTGACCTGCTGAACGCGGAAACCTCACTCACTGAGTCGAATAATAATTATTCTTCCGCCCTGCTCAATTACAGGGTAGCGGAGATCCAGCTTGTGAAAAGCCAGGGGAATTTAAAATCATTAATCAACTAATATTTCATTCATACAATGAGAAAGAAAAAAGTCATCAGCATCGTCATCACCATTGTGGCAATCGCCGGATCATTACTGGTCATTGGAAAGGTGCTGGCAAGTAATAAAAAGAAAAATGCAGAGGCTACAGCGGTTGTTGCGCAAACCTCCGGTGGAGATGTAGCTGTAAGAGTAGCCTCTGTGCAGAAGCAATCACTCGACCTGAATTTCAGTGCCAATGGAAATTTCGCACCGGCCCAGCAAATGAATTTTGCTTCGGAAAATTCCGGACGTGTCACAAGAGTGCTGGTGGATGAAGGCAGTTATGTACGTAAAGGACAAACCCTTGCCATCATTAAAACCGATGTGTTGAGCATAGACCTGGAAACAGCGCAGGCTGCATGCCAGAATGCATTAAGAGATAAACAACGGTATGAAAATGCATTCCAGACAGGTGGTGTTACCCAGCAGCAGCTGGACCAGGCAAGGCTTGCATTGGAAAATGCGGAAGCAAGAGTGGCGCAGGCACGCATCAGGGTGAGTGATGCCAATATCAAATCTTCTATCAACGGTATTGTCAACAAAAGATATATCGAGCCGGGAGCGGTAGTGAACCCGGGCACCCAGTTGTTTGAGCTTGTTGATGTATCAAAACTCAAACTCAATGTCACCGTAAATGAATTGCAGGTGTCAAAGCTGAAGAATGGCGACAGGGTTAATGTTAAGGCCAGTGTATTTCCTGATGAGAATTTTACCGGAACAGTCACATTCATTGCACCAAAAGCTGATAACTCTTTGAATTTTCCTGTAGAGATCGAGATTTCCTCCAACCCGGGTAATAAACTGAAAGCCGGCATGTATGGCACTGCATTGTTTGAGCAGGGATCATCATCACCTGTGATCATGGTACCAAGGACAGCCTTCGTGGGAAGTGTCAGTTCCAACCAGGTCTTTCTCGTTGAAGGTGGTAATAAAGCAAGGCTGCGCACCGTAGTTGCAGGCAGGGTGATGGGTGAAGAAGTTGAAATCCTCCGTGGCCTTAACGAAGGTGACCAGGTGATCACCAGTGGCCAGATCAATCTGTCTGATGGGAGTGCCATCACCATCATTAAATAAAGAAGCTTAAAGCAAATCAAATGAAATTAGCAGAAGTATCAATCAAACGGCCAACACTGGTGATCGTACTGTTCATAGTACTCATTCTTGGAGGTTTGTTGAGCTATAAATTCCTGAACTACGAGTTGCTGCCCAAATTCAGCCCCTCGGTAGTATCAGTAACAACGATCTATCCCGGTGCATCACCGAGCGAGGTGGAGAATACTGTATCCAAAGTAGTAGAGGAAGCTGTATCCTCCATGGAGAACATTAAAAAACTGGATACCCGTTCCTTTGAAAGTCTTTCCTCTGTAATTATCACGCTGAACAGTGATACAGATGTGGACTATGCATTGAATGATGCGCAGAGACGGATCAATGCCATTCTCAAGGACCTTCCTGAAGATGTGGATCCACCCTCGCTGAATAAATTTTCACTGGATGACCTTCCCATCATGACCATGGCCGCTTCAGCTGATATGGATGAAGCAGCCTTTTATGACCTGATGGACAAGCGTATCGCGCCTGTATTATCCCGCGTTGAGGGTGTGGCGAAAATCAACCTCATTGGCGGCCAGGAAAGAGAGATCCAGGTGAGCATTGATGCCTCCAGGCTGGAAGGATATAATCTTTCATTATTGCAGGTGCAGAATGCCATTCTAACTTCTAACCTTGACTTTCCTACCGGTAGTGTTCAAACCAGGGACCAGGACGTTTTGATCCGTCTAGCCGGGAAATATAAAACTGTTGATGAACTGAGGAACCTTGTAATTGCTGACCGCAACGGAGCGCAGATACGACTTTCAGAAGTAGCAGATGTACAGGATGCACAAAAGGACGTGGAGAAGATCGCAAGGGTGAACCAGCAGAGCGCAATCGCGGTGCAGGTATTAAAACAGTCCGACGCAAATGCAGTTGGTGTGAGTGAACAGATACAGGCCACAGTGAACAAACTGCAGCAGGATTATTCAGCGCAGGGATTGCAGATCAATATTGCCAATGACAGTTCGGTATACACCCTGAAGTCTGCGGACGCCGTGATCTTCGACCTGGTGCTGGCTATTATACTGGTAGCCTTCGTGATGTTGTTCTTCCTGCACAGTTTGCGTAACGCGTTGATCGTAATGGTGGCCATTCCCGCATCCCTCATTGCGACCTTCATTGGCATGTACCTGCTCGGGTACACATTGAACCTGATGTCACTGCTGGCTCTTTCGCTCGTGGTAGGTATCCTTGTGGATGACGCCATCGTGGTTCTGGAGAATATTTACCGGCACATGGAAATGGGTAAGAACAGGGTGCGTGCATCCTATGATGCCACTAAGGAGATTGGTTTTACTGTTACCTCCATCACACTTGTGATCGTGGTGGTATTTGTTCCGATCGCACTGAGTTCAGGTCTTGCTGCTGACATTCTTAAACAATTCGCAGTAACAGTTTCCATTGCGACTTTATTATCCCTGTTATCCTCCTTTACCATTGTGCCCTGGCTTTCATCCCGCTTTGGTAAGCTGGAAAAAATTTCCAATAAAACTTTCTTTGGAAAGATCATCACCGGTTTTGAAAGAGGGTTGCATGCATTCACTAACTGGGTAGGCGGAATTCTGCGCTGGTCGCTGGCGCATAAAAAGACCACGCTTGCTCTTGTATTCTCTTTACTGGTTGCTTCATTTTACCTGGTAGGTGCAGGCTTCATTGGTGCCGAATTTTTTGCCAAGAGCGACAGGGGTGAGTTCATCGTACAGATTGAGATGCCCAAGGATGCCTCAATCGAACAGACCAATGCCATGACACAAAAGGCTGAGAACTTTTTAAGAAATAAAAAAGAAGTCACCAAACTCATTGCCATGGTCGGCCAGTCAAGTGAAGGCATGGGTGGGGTTCAGGGTACAGCATATAAATCAGAGATCAACGTACAGCTGGTTGAAAAAAGTGAACGTGCGGATCCGTCCAATATTTACGCAGCGAAGATTAAACGCGAACTGGAACCCATACTCGTAGGTGCAAAAGTGAAAACCGTTCCTGTGAGTATCCTTGGAACAGCTGAGCAGGCCCCTTTATCACTGGTGGTAG
>CBDUBK010000115.1:0-6669 GCA_965365375.1 uncultured bacterium
CTGACTTTCTGTACAGAGAAACCAAGTTCCCTCGGATTTCTTTTTACATCCATGGCAGTTACCACAACTTCATTCATTACATCTTCCCTGGCACTGAGTTCCAGGTCGATAGTGCTGCCGCTTTGCACCCTGATCTCGCTGGTTTGCATGCCTGCAAAGGAGAATTGCAGCATATCTCCTGTTCTTGCGGTAATCGTGAAATTACCATTGTCGTTGGTAGTGGTGGAACGGTTCGTTCCCTTAACAGAAACGGTTACCCCTGCTAATGGTTTATTATCATCGGCAGACGTTACACGTCCCGTGATGGTCCTGTCCTGCGCGAATGCAGAAAGACCCAGTAGCAGCAGTCCGATGTTCATGAACATCAGGGAGAGAAATTTTCTCATAGCAATCTTTTTTACTTTAATTGATCAAAAAAAAATGGTTTTCAGGATACTGCGGTTATGCAAAGGATATGAAAAAAATATTTACAACACGTTGATGTTTGCTTTTTTATATGGTTCGAGTATCGGATCGTCAGGTGTGAGCTCAGTTATCAGTGTATCAATTTTTTTAATATCACATACCTGGATGGGTTGCTGCGAATTGATCTTTTCCGCGATTGTGAGGCATACAAGTCTTTGTGCCGATTCAATCATTGCTTTTTTGATCTGCACCACTTCCCAGTCATTATCTGATACACCGTTTTCGATATTGATAGCATTGATGCCCATAAAACAAAGGTCAGCTTTCAGCTGGCGGATTCTTGAAATGGCTTCGAGGCCTACTGTGATTTTAGAATTCTTCGAAATTTTATCACCAATAACAATTACATCAATATTCGGATGGTTCATGTATTCATAAATGGCAGGGATGCTTCCGGAAATAAAAGTGGCGTGCAGGTTAACCGGCAGTGCCCTGGCAAGTTCAATAACCGTGGTACCACCGCCTGTGAGTACAAACATCCCGTCCTTGATTAGCGAAGCAGCCTTCTGCGCAATGATCTTCTTCTGTGTATACGAGTATACTTCGCGGGAGGTATGGTGCCCATTGTGAAAAGATGGCGAGAGCGCCCCTCCGTGTACCTTGATCAGCTTGCCTGCTTCAGCCAGTTCCTGGAGATCCCGCCTGATGGTATCATCCGATACATTGATATGCTGACTTAAGTCAGTGGATAATACCTTGTTATGCAGATTAACCTGGTGTAGGATGTAAGCCTGCCTTTCTCTTTTAAGCATTCGTTAGTGCAATTACGTATCGAAATAACTGAAAATCCTGCACAATGCCGCAAAAATTTAGGGAAAATTTAAGTAAAACCGCAAGAGGGAGGCTGCGAGGAGGTGGGCTTCGAGCTGCGAGAACCTGACTCGCGAACCTGAGCCTTTCAGCTACTCGCAGCTCGCAGCTAGAAGCCCGAAGCTAATTCTCAAACATTTCATACTTGGTCTTCGGCCTTCTGTCATCCAGCCACCTGAAACCTGTAAGCCGCATCTGGGAAGGTGGTTTATGCGACATGGGATAGAGCGTTCCCTTGAGAGCACTGCGGAAGACCACTTTATTTAATTCACCTTTTAGAAAATATATATCAATAGCATCAGAACTCGTCTGGTTTACACCACTATATGCACTGTCTTCATCCTGGAGGAAATAAATGGATTCGGCCAGTCCCACTGCCCGCACAGAATCCAGTTGCCCTTCTTTGAAAAAACCATTAACAAATGAAGATTTGATCTGCTGGTAAATCCCGGGTTCCACTTCATCAGCAATAAAACTGTTTTCGAGTACCCTTACCCGGTCGGCTTTTTTATTTTTCGTATAAAGAAAGATCGTATCCCCAGTGATCTGGCTTTTTTTACTCCATACTACCGGGTCATAATAAAGATGAAATGTGGAATCCTTAAATGAATAATACAGGCTGTCACTTGCTGCCTGCATGGAATCGGAAAAAACCCTCACGTTCCTGTAGGCTTCAAAATACCTGTTGGTGCTGTCCTTCTCTTTAAGGTTTAGCAAGGCCAGCATGGCTGAATCATTTTTATATAACTCTGTAAGCCTTGCGGAGAACAGCGTATCTGCCCTTACATAAATGGAGTCATCATCCTGTTTAATGATCATTAAAGGATTTACTGTTGCCAGGAAGCGGTCATTCTTTTTATCCACCCAGATCACATCAGCGATCACGGTTTGTCCCTGTGCCGTATCATTCACCACGGCTCTGCCTTCCATTTGTATGATGCCGGTGCTGTCATCACTCGCCATACGGTCAGCAGATGCGATCATGGAACCATCTTCAACCGTTGTCCTGGAAAAAAATTCAGCATGGCTTTTTGCCACGTCATAATATCCCTCACGGGTGCGGATCACACGGCCGGTGCTGTCTTTTATATAGGTATCTGCTATAAACCTTGCGATCTGTGTTTCTGAATTATAGATCAGGGAATCTGATTTGAGATAATAGGAGGGATCTTTCAACTCCACGTTATGCCTGAAATAAATATCCCTCAGGTCAGTATAATAAGTTCCTTCACGGCTGGTAAGCACTGATTTTTTATTGACCACCTTTCCGCCATTTTTATAGGTGCCGATCTTGTTACTTACATCATATTCAAGATCCGGTGTGGTGAGTGTTGCCTGGCCATCGGTCAAGCGGACATTGCCACTGAGATAGGCCATCCTCGTGTTGGTAAAGTAGCGGAGATAATTCGAGTATACATCAGTGGTATCCTCGCTGATATGCACGCGGCCAAAGGCTTCAAAAATATTTGTTGTATTATTTACAATGCAGCTGTCGCAGCTAAACAGGGTATTTCCCTGCCTGAGGCGTACGTCACCGGAAAGGATCTGGAGTTCTGTACTGGGACTGATTCTTTTCCAGTAAAGATTTTTTGCATTGATGATGGTAACAGGTTGGGAGGAATCCCTGCTTTGAGCCAGCAGCGTGAATCCTGCAATGAGGCAGATCAGGGAGAGCGAAAATTTTCTTTTCATTATTAATTTCCCACTGCAACAGTGTCCTTTGCTGCAGGCGAAGTTAGGGGCTCACCTTTGTCCTTGCCGCCGATCAGGGAAAAATTAAGATATCGTTTTGGATTGAGTCGCAGGTCATCCATCGTGATCTCAGCGCTCAATGCCACTGTTCTTAATTGTTCCGCTACACGGTTTAGCCGGTCGTACAATTCACGGTCGTTCATCAGTAAACCAAGTGAACCATTTTTTGAATTGAGGTTGGAGATCGTTGATTTCAGTTCATTCACTGCACCCTGTAAAGCGGCGATAGTGCCTTCTATATTCGCACTGGCCAGCTTGCCGGTTGTAACTTCCACATTGCGGATGGAACTGGTAACCGCATCATTATTCTTTGCAAGATTTGCTGTAACTGAACTAAGGTTATTAAGAGAAGATGCCAGGGCCCCGGTTTGTGAATTGAGCAGGCGCTGGAGATGTGCGGTTGATATGGTAAGATTGGCTATCAGGTCCTGCATATTGTTCTTGGTGCTGGGATCAAATACAGATGCAATGGATCCAATGGCAATACGGAGAGAATCCAGGGTCTGGTTAACCTTGGTAATGGTAGGCGCGAGCTGCGACTGGATATTTCCGATGATGCCCCCATCGAGCCGGGTTGATATGGTATCGCCTGACTCGTAATACTGGTTGCTTTCGCTTTTTTCAATTTTGATATATGCTGATCCCAGGATGGAACCGTCAATGAAGGCTACAGAATTTCTTGGAATGCTGATATCACGGGTCAGGTGAATCTCCACCACGATGCTGTCAACCTCCTTGTCAAACTGTTTCACATTGTAAACTGTTCCTACCTGGAGGCCATTGATCTTAACGGGGTTTGATTTGTCTAGTGAACCGATATCAGCGAATTTGGCATACAGGATGTCGGGTTTGGAAAATATATTGGCGCCTTTCAGGAAATTAAAGCCCAATACCAATAATACGATAGCTGTAATAGTGAGAATGCCAACCTTCGTCTCGTTGCTTAATTTCATTTAAATGGTTTTCTGGTGCCTGCTATTGCTTAAGGGCCCTAAAATAAGCAATAAATAATCAACCCTTAAGGGAGGACTAAAAAACCGTACCATGTAGTCGGTAGTCAGTAGTCCATAGTCGGTAACCAGCTCCTGACTTCTGACTACTGACTATAGACTACTGACTACCGACTATTGACTACTTAGTTGCCTTACGTTTCTCCTGTCTTTCAACTGCTTCCAGGAATTCATAAGCAGCGGTACTGTGTTTATGATCAACTGGAACCTGCGGGAAATTGATATGGGTTTCAGATGGAAGCTGTTTTTGCTCCAGCCATTTTTTATAATTCTTCAGCGCATTGGTGATGCACTGGGCTATTTCAGTCTGGCCGCTTTCGCTTGTGAGATAAGCTTCTTCCTGCGGATTGGTGATAAAACCAGTTTCAACAAGAACACTTGGCATGGCCGTGGCCTGCAGAACCCAGATACCAACCTGCCTTTGTTTGGAACCCTTGCTCACACGGCCTGCCTTTTCAAATTCCCCTTCCACCATGGCGGCAAAATGAGAACTGCGGCGGGCAAACTGCTGGGTCTTTACCAGTGAAAGGGCAATGAACTCAGGAGAGTTTACATCGATCTCACCATATTTTTCCTTATAATTTTCTTCAGCCAGCATGGGTGCATTTTCTCTTACAGCGATCTCTTTGTCTTCCCCTTTATGTGCACCCCAGATATAGGTCTCAGTTCCTTTTGTAGTTGTATTGGGAACTTCATAATACCTGTATTTAGCTACTTTCCTGGTTTTCTTTTGTCTCTTCTTGCCTTTTCCAACATAATAGGTTTCAGTCTTATAACCCACAAATTCTTTTTTCTGGATAGGAGGCATGGCATTCACGTGGATGGAAATAAAAATATCTCCTTTGTTCTGGTTGGCAATTTCGGCACGTGTACGGAGGTCAACAATGTTTTTATCAGGCCTTGTTTCAACAATCTTTACGTCCGGGAATTCTTTATGCAGCATGGCAACCAGTTTTTTGGAAACATCATAGCAGATCTCATCTTCATAGGAATAAGCACCCTTTGCACCATTATGCCCGCCATTGGCCATAATACCATGACCAGCATCAATGATAATAGTTTTTAAAACCTGTTGTTTGGTTGATTTGCTGAAAGAAAACAATAAGGATGAGGCCGGGAAAATCAGGAGTAATAAAATTGTTTTTTTGAGCATACCAGATTTGTTTGACGGTTTAGTAAATTCTTCACAAAATATTAAATGCCTAAACGACTACATTTGTTTACGGCTTATGACGGAACTCTACAAATTTAGTTTAAAAAACTGCTGTTTCGGTTTTCTCACTTTAGCTTTTTGCATAGCCATAACGTGGAAGACAGAAGCCCGACATATAGCCGATCCAGAAATTTACAGCACTTTAACATCTGATACAATACCTGCCCGCAAAATCACGAGGCCTGCCACCGTTCAGGATACGCTCCCATCAAGAACAGTTGATTCAACAAATATTGACACGCTGCCTGCTGGTGAACGTTTCCTTGGAGGTGATACCACTGTCATCCCCACAACAGATACTTTCTCTCTCAAACTTTCAAAAGATGCGCTGGATGAGCCGGTAGAGTACGAGGCTGCTGACAGCGGTGTGCTGCTGGTGAAGGATAAAAAATTCCTTTTGTACGGCAATACCACTACAAAGCATAAGGATATCGTGCTCACAGCCCCGCAGGTAACACTTGACCAGGCTACCAGTGTGCTCACTGCTGTGAATGCAAAGGACAGCGCAGGCAATGTGATCGCCCGGGCTAATTTCAAGCAGGGTGACCAGGGTTTTCAGAGCGATACCATCCGCTTTAATTTCAAAACACAGAGAGGTATCACCAAGAACACCTATACCAAGCAGGATGAATTCTACCTGAATTTTGAAGAGGCGAAAAAAATTGATTCCCTTACCACCTTCGCCAAACATTTTACCATGACCACCTGCGAGTATGACCACCCGCATTTTGGTTTCGTGGGCAACAAAGGAAAATTTATTACGAATAATATCGCGGTCACGGGTCCCATTCATCCTGAATTTGAAGGAGTGCCCATACCACTGTACCTGCCTTTTGGCATCTTCCCATTAAAGATCGGGCGTAAATCAGGCCTGCTTCCCCCACAGTTTACAGCCAATGAACAATTTGGACTTGGTTTGGAAGGATTAGGCTATTACCAGGTATTGAATGAATACTTTGATGTGACCTTCCGATCCAATATTTATTCCTATGGTGGATGGACCGCCAATTTTATTCCTTCGTACAGGAAGCGGTACCGATACAACGGTTCGATGAACATCAGCATGCAACGTTCGAAATTCAATTTCAAAGGTGACCCTGATTTCAACCTCGTAAAGACATTCAACATTTCCTGGAATCACTCTGTTGACCAGCGCGCCAGGCCGGGAACTAATTTTTCCGCGAATGTGAATGCAGGATCAACACGGTATAATGAATTCGTTGCCACTAATGCACAAAGACCTTTTAATAACCAGCTGACTTCTTCCATCAACTATTCCAAAACCTGGCGGGATAAACCATTCAACCTTTCACTGAGTGCCAACCATAACCAGAATAATGTGAGCAGGTTGATCAATATTACTTTACCTGACGCCGGTTTTACGGTAACGACATTATACCCCTTCCAGCGTAAGGAAGG
>CBDUBK010000116.1:0-6623 GCA_965365375.1 uncultured bacterium
ATTGAAGGAATTGATTTAGAATGAGAAAACAGTTTATGACAATGTAAAAAACTGACACGACAGGATTCGTAGATTCAGGGACTTTATCCACTCATATTCCCTTGCCTGCTCTTGTACATTTTTAGCTATTGCACCCGGTGGTTTATGTTGTTTTTTGAATAAATCATTCGGACCATGAAAAAATTTTACCTCCTGCTGATCTCTTTTGTGATGGTAAACCTTATTGCTGCACAGGAACAAAGATCCAAACTTACGATACAGATCCTCAACGAACAGTCCTCGCCGGTGGAAGCAGCCACCGTTGAATTATTCAGAAAATCTGATTCTGCCCTGGTCAAGATTGCGCTGACAGATAAAAACGGCCAGTCGGTTTTTGAGAAGCTGGCTTTCAATATTTATTACTTTAAGGTAACAGCCGTTCAATTTTCAGGTTATACCTCTACACCTTTTGAACTGAATGCAGCTGAACAACAATTAGCACCGGTAAAATTATCCGCCGCAACTGCCGCGCAGATGCAGGGTGTAGTTGTAACGGCTAAAAAACCTTTCATCCAAAAACTGTCTGACCGCATCGTGGTAAATGTAGAGAGCAGCATCGTAAGTGCAGGCAGTTCTGCGCTTGATATTTTAGAGAGATCTCCCGGGGTAACGGTTGACCAGAATGATGCCATCAGCCTGCGCGGACGTGCCGGTGTCATTATCATGATTGACGGCAAACCCACACCCATGTCAGGTGCAGACCTGGCCAATTACCTCCGTGGTCTTCCCAGCAATGCCATTGAAAGAATTGACATCATTACCAATCCATCGGCCAAATACGAGGCAGCCGGCAATTCCGGGATCATTGATATCAGGATGAAAAAAGACCAGCGCCTTGGAATGAACGGAACACTTACAGCAGGATATGGACAGGGCGTTTACCCGAAAGCGAATGCAGGTGCCACCTGGAATTACCGCAACAAGGCCATGAATATTTTCGGTAACTACAATTATGCTTACAGGGAGAACCTGAACCACCTGATCATCAACCGGAATTTTTATGAGAACGGTGTATTCATTGGTTCTGATGATAAAGACAATTATGCCTGGATGCCTTTCAATTCCCACACAGCACGCATAGGCGCTGATTTCTTTCCCTCACAAAAAACCATTATCGGCTTTGTGGTCAACAGCAGTTTCAACAGGTTTAAAAGAGAGGCAAACATCAATACTATGGTGAATGATGAATTTTTTCAACCTGATTTCAAATTCCTTTCACTGGGTACCAACAATGATCATTTTGAAAATGCGGTAGCCAACATCAATTTTAAACACAGGTTCGACAGCACAGGCAAAGAACTCACTGCCGATCTGGATTATGGAGTGTTCAATTCAAAATCACTGACAAGGACCACGAGCAAATTCTATAATCTCAATGGTACGCCTAAAAGGGAAGACGATATCCTGGATGGGGACCAGACCGGCGATCTTTCTTTCAGGACAGGAAAAATTGATTATGTGCATCCAATGAAGGGAGGAGCAAAATTTGAAATAGGGTATAAGACCAGCTATGTATCATCTGATAACGATGCCAAATTCTTCAACGTTTTCAATACCGGTTCCCAGGTGGATGACAGCAAGACCAACCGCTTTTTTTATAATGAATACAATAATGCCGGGTATGTGAACTATAGCCAGGAATTCAAAAAATTCAATATGCAGTTCGGGCTTCGCGGGGAGCAGACCAATATCAATACCAGGCAGGTGAAGGGCAACCGTGTTTTTGAGAATGATTATTTCAAATTATTCCCCAGTGCATTCTTCAATTACAAACTGAAAGAAGACAAGACCCTGGGCGTTTCCGTTAGCCGCCGCATTGACAGGCCCAGTTATTCGCAGCTCAACCCGTTTTTATTCCAGATAGATGCCACCATTTACGGTACAGGTGAACCGCTCCTGAAACCCCAGATGACCTGGTCCTATGAAATGAGTTATACTGTGAAGAATCTGAACTTCACACTGGGTTACAGCCGTACTACCGACCCGCAGAATACAGTACTCTCTAAGATCCTGGATGTGATACCAACATTCGAGATCAAGCCGGGACAGGATTCCAATATCACGGTGCAGATTCCTGTGAACCTTACTTCATCGGACTACCTTGGTTTGAGTTCAACCATTCCTTTCCGCATCAATAAATGGTGGAATACCATTAACAGCTTCAATATTTATTACAATCATTTTAATGGTAACCTGGGCGGTACACAGCTCGATAACGGTGCACCAGCTGCAAACATCCGCACCAACAATACTTTCAGTTTTCCAAAGGGCTGGACCGCTGAAATGAATGCCAACCTTAATACAGGTGGAAGGAGTGGATATATGGTATTGAGACCTTCGTGGGGTCTTGCAGTTGGCGGACAAAAAACCATAATGAAAGGAAAGGGTACCGTGCGTCTGAATGTGACAGATATCTTCTGGACCAACAGGCCCAGGGCAAAAGTTACCTATGAAGGCAGCTATATAGAAAACTGGGAAGCCTACCGCGAAAGCAGGGTGGCCAACCTCAGTTTCACCTACCGTTTCGGCAATAACAAGGTGCAGCAGGCAAGGCGCAGGTCAACTGCTTCAGAAGAAGAAAGACAAAGAGCCGGCGGTAATTGATACAGGTAAGATTCTCATGTGCATAACCGGGTTCCCTTTCCAGGGAACCTTTTTTTATGCGATGGTTTTTCCCTGTAAAATATGTAGATGAGGTTTTACGATATCGATGGTCTGGCTGTTAAGAAACTGCCGGAGATGTTTGTAAAAATGGCTGTAATCATAATATCCGTACTGGCTGAAATGAAAATTCACCGGGTCTGAGGTAAGCTGTTCAACAGCCTTCCTGATACGCATGATCTGCAAGGCCTGTTTACTGGAAATACTGGTGGCTGCTTCAAAATATCTTTGCAGGGTACGGGCACTGATATTGTATTTTTTGGCGAGCTTCCCTATGGGCACATCAAAGCGGTCATCTCTCCAGGCATCATCGAGCACCTGGGTTACAATATCCACCTGTTTGAATGAGCCCGCATATTTATCGATGATATTATTGTAATAAGAACTCAGGATCTCCACTCTTTCTTCAAAACTGCCGGCAGCTTTGATAGCATCCATCACCTTACGGTCTACGAGGTAAGCAAGCGGAAAAATATAAGCCTTGTATTCAGAGAAATTGATCTTCTTCTCAAAGATCACGGGAGATACGCGGAACTTGATCCCGAAAATGCGGTTGCCTGCCGAGTGATGGCAGATCATATTCTTATGACGTGGAAGGAAACCATCTGAACGCATTTCAAAAGAATCATCTTCGAGCTGCATCCGGAAGGGTGTTCCAAGGTTGATCAGGTAGGTATAACCGATATTCGGAAACAATGCGTCGGAAAAACCATTGGGATATTTTTCATAGAGTGGATCAAAATCAGTTTCCCAGAAAAAATCAATAAAGCGGGAAAGGGAACGCCTTGCCTTTTTACGGTGGTATCGTAATTCAAAATGATCCCTGTGAAAAAACTCTACGTGCTGCACTATGCCAAATTATCTTATCCCAACCAGATGCGAAAACCTAAAAACAAAAAAATGTCATAAAAGATTTATCATGTTGATAAACCGTTCGCCTGATAAATTTTACTTTTGAATTTTATTGAATCACATGACCATCAATACCGCCCAAAAGATCATTATCATCACAGCTCCTTCCGGGGCGGGAAAAACAAGTATCACAAGACATCTCCTGGCAAAATATAACCAGCACCTGATGTTTTCTGTTTCAGCTGCCACCCGCAAGGCGAGGGGAATGGAAAAAGATGGGGTGGATTATTATTTCATGAGTGCTGAAGAATTCACCAACAAGATCCAGCACAATGAATTCCTGGAATGGGAAATGGTTTATGAAGGAAAATATTATGGCACACTGAAAGCAGAGCTCAACCGTATCTGGCAATTGAACAAGGTTCCTGTGCTTGACATAGATGTAAAGGGGGCGATACATATACAGCAGCAGTTTCCCGGTACAACTCTCTCTTTATTCATTGAGGCGCCCGGGGTGGATGAACTGAAAAGAAGGCTTGAATCGAGGGGCACTGAAAGTGAAGAGTCGCTGAATGCCCGTATCAATAAAGCCGCTTATGAAATGACGTTCAAGCAGTCCTTCGATCATATCATCATAAACGATCACCTGGAAAGAGCCCAGAAAGAAGCGGAAGAGATCGTGGGCCGCTTCCTGCAGCAATGATTTCAAGCTCTGTCACTTATGCCTTTAACGCCTCTTGACCTATCTTTACGCCGATGATAGCAGTAACAACGCTTGTATGGTTTTTTGTTACCATCCTGATGATGGGCTTTTTTGCAGGCATTGAAATGGCTTTTTACAGCGTGAACCGTTTTGGTATCGAACTCAAAAAAAAGCAGGGCCGGCAAAGCGGTATTATATTATCACGCTTTATTGAAAGCCCACAGCTTTTTCTCAGTACAACGCTGATCGGTTTCACCCTCTTCCTGGTTTCTTTTGTTTTATTATTCAGCGTGGTAACCGCACCGCTATGGAACCTGGTAGGATTAAAGAATGACCTGGCCAGGCTTTTCCTGGATATCATCCTCGCAACTTTTGTTGTACTCATATTCGCGGAATTCATCCCCCGTGCGATCTTCAGGGCCCATAGTAATTTTATCCTGACCAAACTGGTCTGGCTTATCAATTTATTTTACCAGCTGCTTCAACCCATCGGTAAACTTTTTATTGGCCTTTCCGACTGGGTATTGAAATACATTTTGAATGTAAGGCTGAATGAGAATAAGGAAATTTTCAGCACCAACGTGCTTGAAACCATGTTCCAGCAAAATTCTGACAGCGATGCCGAGCCGCAGGAAATGGACAGCGATCTTTTTGACAATGCCCTCAACCTGCACAACACCAAAGTGCGGCAGTGCCTGGTACCCAGGAAGGAAATTATTGGTGTTGAAATCGGGTCTACAACCGAACAGGTAAGGCAAAAATTCATTGAGACCAAACTGAGCAAACTGGTGGTCTACGAAAAAAATATCGACCATATCATGGGATATGTACACCAGCTGGACATGTTTAAAAAACCAGAGAACCTCCAGGCGGTTTTATTACCCATTCCTGCCGTGCCTGAAAGCATGAGTGCCACTGACCTGATCAGCCGGTTCACGAAGGAAAGAAAAAGTATTGCCTGGGTAGTGGATGAATTTGGAGGAACAGCAGGAATTGTAACCATGGAAGATGTGCTGGAAGAAATTTTTGGCGAGATCCATGATGAATATGACAGCGAGGAATTTGTAGAAAAAAGGCTGGCCGAGGATGAATACATTTTTTCAGGCAGGCTTGAACTTGATTACCTCAGCAAAAAGTATGAGCTTGAATTTCCAGATAATGACTCCGAAACCCTGTCGGGTTATATTATCAGTCACCATGAAACCATTCCCAAACAAAAGGAAAGGATCATCATAGATGATTTTGAGTTCGACATCCTCTCTGTAAGTGATACAAGGATTGAGATGGTGAAACTTAAGGTGTTGAAATAAGCCAATAGCTAATGGCTATTGGCCTTTGCTTGCAGCTTTCTCTCCTTATCTTTGCCGCACTTTAATCATGGCGCTCAATATTTTCAGACGAAAGGCTGGTAGTCAAAAAGCAGAAATGTCCTTCGTGGACCACCTCGAGGTACTCAGGGGTCATCTCTTCCGCAGCGTAGTGGCCATATTGATCGGAGCCGTGATCGCGGGCATCTATGAAAGATTCATCATTAAAAGAATTCTTTTTGGCCCCGCGCAGAATGATTTCCCAACTTATGGTGTCATTTGCAAAATCGGGCGCTCCCTGAACCTGGGTAATGCCCTTTGTATGGGAGGCATTCCTCTGGAAATGCAAAGCACCAATGTTTCCGGGCAATTCAGCATGTGGTTTACAGTAATCCTGATCAGCGGGTTGATCATTGCCTTTCCCTATGTATTTTACCAGTTCTGGAGTTTCATCAAACCTGCTCTCAATAAAAAGGAACTAAGCCGCACCAATGGAGTAATCTTCTGGGTGTCCTTCCTTTTTTTTACCGGGGTCTGTTTCGGGTATTTTGTGGTAGCCCCTTATGCGCTCAATTTCTTTTTCAATTTCCAGCTTGACCCCATTGTAAAGAACATCTGGACCATCAATAGTTATGTGGATATGATGCTGCCTATTTGTTTAGGCAGCGGCCTCGCCTTCCAGATGCCCCTCGTGATCTTCTTCCTGGCCAAGATCGGCCTGGTTACTGCGACCTACCTGAGCAAGGTGCGTAAATATGCGGTGGTCATCATTTTTGTTGTGGCTGCCATCATTACGCCTGGTCCGGATGTGATCAGCCAGATGGCTGTGGCCCTTCCTCTCATGCTTTTATACGAGATCAGCATTCTTCTAACCCGTCGTGTGGAAAAAGAAAGAGCAAAGGAAGATGAGAAGGAGTGGTCGTGAGCGCGTGAGACGTGAATGGTGAATGGTGAATGGTGAATGGTGCGCCCTTCATAACTATTTTGAAGGGGGTCAATAACCATAAGCTAATGGCCAGCATCTCTCTACGAAGGCTTACTTTTGCAGAAACCGTGGGATA
>CBDUBK010000117.1:0-6593 GCA_965365375.1 uncultured bacterium
CCCTTGTCTTGGTTTTTTCCTTAAGGCGGTTCCATACATCACTACCCAGTTTATTCACTTTTGGAACTGTACCTTCCTTGCCTGTATACTTGGCGATCTTGTGCAGGGAGTTGATGTTCACATAGAGGATATCACTATCCTTGTAAATGATGCGCACAGCTTCCTGGAGCTTGCCATTCACTTCCAGTTTTTGTAGCCCGCTGTACACACCCACACCATGATCAATATGTGTTACAAAATCTCCCGGCTGCAATTCCCGCAGTGCACGTAAAGTGAGGGCTTTATTTTTATTGTAAGCCTGCTTGACCTTGTATTTATGGTAACGCTGGAAGATCTGGTGGTCGGTATAAAAAACCATTTTCAGGTCTTCATCAATATACCCTTCGTGGATGGAAGTAGCTTCAGGTGTGAAATGAATTTCTTCTTTCAGGTCCTTAAAGATGTTGTATAATCTTTCCAGCTGCGTTGGATTTTCTGCAAACAAATGCAAATCGAATCCTTTGGCTTCCCAGCTTTTGAGGTCGCGTATCAGTAAATCAAACTGCCGGTTGAATGCAGGTTGCTCTTTTGTGTGGAACTCAATCTCGTAACCGGCCGACAATGGTTTTTCGTGCCCAAAATATACCACGTGCCTGTTTTCAAGCTCCTCAAAAAATGAAGCAGCAGTAATAAATTCATCAGCATGTACTTCCTGCCTGATCATCCTGTCTTCCTGTTCTGCTGGTTTTTTTACAGCATCTGCCTGCAGGTTCAAAAACAAACCAATATCCTCTTCGGCCGTGAGCAGTCTTTCCCGCAGGAAGGATTCATCCTGCACCCAGATCACTGTTTCTTCCGGTAAAAATTCAAGCAGGGAAACTTTTTCTTCATTTTCAAATTGCACATCCACGTTGGGAATGATACTCACCTGCAGCAATCTTCTTTCACTCAATTGGGTTTCCGGGTCCACGATCCTGATGGAATCAATATCATTTCCAAACAGTTCAAGCCTGTAAGGTTTTTCATTACCGAATGAGTAAATATCAAGGATACCTCCGCGCACAGCGAATTGCCCGGGCTCATACACAAAATCTGTTCTTTCAAAACCGTAATTCACCAGCTTTTCAAAAAGAGCATCCGGTTCAATGGCATCACCTGCCTTGAGATAAATGATGTTGGATGAAATGGCATTGGGAACTACAACTTTCTCAAAAACAGCTTCCGGGTAGGTAACCATGGCGCCTACCCTGTTTCCGGATGGTGAGGCAAACCGTGTCAGCGCTTCTGTCCGCAGCATCACATGTGATGAATTCAACAGGCGGTAATTTTTCCTGTTCTTGAAGGAAGAAGGAAAATAAAAAAGATTGAGCGCCTGGGTCAGGTTCTCCAGCGTATTATGAAAATAGGCGGCATCTTCCGCGTCATTACATATAAAAACATGGTTGAGTGATAAGGAAGATGAATGGGTGAAGGCCGCTGCCGCAACAAACTGGGAAGCACTCCCTCTCAGGTTCCGGAGCCAGATCTTCTGGCCTTTTACATTTCCATCCTGGCCATTAAGGGCAAATGAAAGCCTGTCCGCCAGTTGGAAAAGGCGGGGTGATTGCTGATATTTTTCCAGTAACGCACTACAACTCATTCTTCAGTGAAAACTCCTGTTCGTCACACCGGGATGTAACAAAAATTGAGCTGCAAAGATAAAGGGGTGCTATCTAATAAACGGCAGTGGCGCTTATGGTAATGTTAACTTCCGAAACCTTTCCCTCCATTACAGATACAGGGGCGATATTATTCCGGGCATCGAAGCTGTTAGCGTAAAACCGGTCTTTGATCCTGGTAAAGAGCGAATAATTACCGGCAGGCAGTTCCAGCACAAACCTTCCCTGCTCATCTGATTCAACCGTTTTAACCAGCTTAGTATGAATTGCGGTGTAGAATGATGAGGTTCCAACCCGGTCTACCTGGCTGATATTGGTGCTTTCATACACATAAACCGTGGTTTTTAAAGCCCGGCCATCAGATTCAGGAGCGTCAGGCGAAGGCATCTGGTTACCTGTTTTTTCAACCACCTTTCCCCTGATGCCCTGGTCAATTGTGACCGCATCCGAAGCTTTTTGTGTTGAAACACAGCTAGTTTGCAAAAAATAAATCCCTAATAATGTAAAAAAAACCTTCATAGCTCCTGATTTCATGGCTAAACTATTCTATTTTAGTGATCCTTTGGACCGCAAAATGCGGCCTTTGTTTAAGCTACCATGTATATGAAGAAAATTGTATTGCTGGCAGTATGGCTACAGGCCATGGTATTGCCTGTTCTTGCCCAGACTGACACCAAAAGAACCTTACTGGAAAATGCGGCTGCCGACCACCGGCAGAAAGAGTTGAAAAATCTCCAGCATGCCCTGAAACTTGCTAAAGAAAAAGGCTGGGAAGCCAGCTATATTTCCAAAGACGGCAACATCGCTTTCCTTGTAGGTGTAGACCAGTTTGGCCTTCCTGTTTATTACACTACGGTTAATAACGTGGTGGCTGCTGCTACCATCCGCACCAACGTTCTATGGCCAGGCGGATCAAGTGGTCTGAACCTCTCCGGTAATACTCAACTGATCAAGGATAAAATGGCTATCTGGGATGGTGGAGCGGTAATGCCGAACCACGTAGAGCTGAGTGGCAGAGTGCTCCAAAAAGATAATCCTTCCGGTAATTCAGACCATGCTACCCACGTAGCCGGGACTATGATCGCTACCGGTGTGAACCCTATCGCTAAAGGCATGTCCTATGGTATGCCCAGGATCTCCGCTTATGATTTTAATGGAGATGTGGCCGAAATTTTCAGTGAAGCCTCCAATCTTTTATTATCCAACCACTCCTATAGTACTATCACAGGATGGCGTTATAATGATGCGCAAAACCGCTGGGAGTTCTGGGGACTTTCTACTGATAACGAAGATTATAAATTCGGTTATTATGATACCAAGGCCCAGCTGATGGACTCCATTGTTTACAATTCTCCTTATTACCTGCCCGTAGTAGCAGCAGGTAACAGCAGGAATGTAAACGGCCCCGCTGTAGGCCAGCCTTACTGGCGTTACAATGCATTGGGAAATATGGCCAGTGCCGGTAACAGGCCTGCCGGTATTTACAGCAATGATGGTTATGATATTATTTCCACCTATGCCACTGCTAAAAATATCCTGACAGTGGGTGCCGTTACAGGTATTCCCTATGGTTATGGAAAAAATGAAGACGTTGTGCTCAGCAGTTTTACCGGCTTCGGGCCAACCGATGACGGAAGGATCAAACCGGATGTAGTTGCCAATGGTGTGGATGTACTTTCACCTACAGCTTCCACTACCACTTCCTATTCTTCTTTCAGCGGAACCTCGATGGCTACACCGGGTACAACGGGTTCTTTATTACTCCTGCAACAATACTGGGCGCAGCTTCATGGAAATAATTTCATGCGATCCGCTACTTTGAAAGGAATTACCATTCACACTGCCGATGAAGCAGGCGATGCACCCGGACCTGATTACAGGTTTGGATGGGGACTTGTAAATGTTGGTAATGCGGCGGAAGTGATCCGTTCCAACAACACCGGTAATCACCAGGTTCATGAGAATGTATTGAACAGTGGTGCAAGTTTCACTACCAATGTTATTGCATCTGGTAATGGACCGCTTGTAGTAACTATTGCATGGACAGATCCCAAGGGAACTGTTGATGTTGCCAATGTACTGGATAACCCTGCCAAAAAACCGGTGAATGACCTGGACCTGAGGGTAACGAAGGGCAGCAATACCTATATGCCCTGGAAACTTTTGCCAACGGTTCCTGATGCCGCGGCAACCAAAGGAGATAATGATCTTGATAACGTGGAAAGGATCAATATAGCTGATGCGGTTCCGGGTGAAACTTATACCATCACCATCACGCATAAAAATATCCTTGAAAGAGGCAGCCAGGCCTATTCACTTATCATCAGCGGGGTGGGAGGAACAGCTTATTGCAGTTCTGCCGCTACTTCATCAGCAGGTGCCCGCATCAATAATTTTACTTTAGGCACGATCAATAATAACAACCCTGCAGGATGTACCACTTACAATGATTTCACAAGCCTTTCCACTTCAGTAGAAGCAGGCCAGACATTGCCATTCAGTGTGGCTGTTGGAAGCTGTGATGCTTCTGCAAACGGAAAGATCGTGAAGATCTTCGGAGACTTTAATAACGATGGAGATTTTACGGATGCAGGCGAATTGCTCGCAACAAGTAATGTAATCACCGGCACAGGAACTTTCGGAGGTAACCTCACTATTCCTACTACGGTATCAGCAGGCAATACAGCCCGTTTGAGAATTGTAACGGTTGAAACTTCAAATGCCGCTGATGTCACATCCTGCGGTGCCTATGCGAATGGAGAAACACAGGACTACAGGCTTACATTCAGACCTGCTTCAAATGATATCGCTGTAATTGACCTTGTATCACCCGTTACAGGTAGCTGCAGTAATCCTGAACAACAGGTAACGATCCGTATCAGGAATACCGGTACGGTTGACAAGACTGACATACCACTTACAGTGCTGGTAAAAAGCGGCACCACCCTGGTAGCGGCATTGAATGCCACCTATCCTGGAACCATTCCAGCGTCTGGTGTAGGGACATTTACATTCCAGTCGCCTTTCAACAGCATCGGCGGCACCATGTATAATTTTGAAATTTTCACCAGTGACCTGTCAGACAAGAACCGTGGTAATGATACTCTTCGTACGGTTGTAACGGTTGCGGAAGTTTTGGGTGCTCCTTCAGCAGCAGGCGTAGTGTGCGGAAATCTGGCCTTACTGAAAGTGAATAATCCTGATCCTGCTGCCAATTATTTCTGGTATACAAGCGCTACCGGCAACCAGTCAGTGGCCAGCGGTTTCAATGCCAATACCACTACCATTCCTGCCAACAATACCTATTATGTTGGAACAGGTGCAAGAGGAAATGTAGGTCCTGTTACAAATGGTGGCTGGGGTAACGGTGGTGGTTATCTTTCCGGTACCGCCAACTACATGAAGTATTCAGCATCGCTTCCTGTGATCCTCGAATCAGCCAAACTTTATACAAAAGCAGCGGGCAAGGTTGATTTTATTGTAGCGGATATTATTTCACAATCCGGAACCGGTTTTACCTATTCTGCCATCTCCACTACCACCATTGATGTTTATCCAACCAGCCCGAACCCGGCACCGGGTACACAAAATGGTTTTGACCCGACGGATAACGGGGCAGATTTCCACCTGAACCTTTTCCTGCCTGCCGGTGATCATGTGATCATTGTGCGCCCGCAGGGCAATGCGAATCTTTTCAGGAATAATAACGTAACAGGAAGTCCTTATCCTTTCAGTATGGGCAGCCTGATATCTTTCACAGGAAATGGTGCCACCCTTGCAGGTGATCCCAATTACTACCAGAATTTTTATTACTATCTCTATAATATGAAAGTGCGTACGGCGGATTGTATGAGTGCACGGGCAACAGTTGTGGCACCGGTAGCGCCTACGCCAGCCATTGTGATGGATGGAGATTCACTGGTGAGCAGTATCAATACAGGCAACCAGTGGTACAGGGATAATGCAAGTATAGCCGGGGCGACAGGTAAAAAATACAAACCTGTTGAATCTGGAAACTATACAGTAAGGACCAGCGATGCCCTGGGTTGCCAGCGCACCTCCGCACCATTTGCTTTCATTGCAAGTGCGGTGAACCCTGTTGACAATGCATCTATCGAACTCACTGTATCACCAAATCCAAGCAATGGCAATTTTGCTTTAAAATTCAAGGCAGCGAGAAGAGGTGATATGAGGATCGACATCCTGAATGCATTGGGACAGTCTGTATACAGCAAATCTTATCCTGCTTTCTCTGGACAATTCTCCGAGCAGATGCAGTTGAGAAAACTGAATGCAGGGGTGTATGTGCTGAAACTGGAGCAGGCTGGAAAAACTTACTTCAGTAAGATCGTGATTGAGTGATCAACTAACTTTTAAAAAAAAGGCTCTCTGTATAGGGAGCCTTTTTTATTTTCCGGCGAATTACTGAATGAAATAATCAAGCTTAAAAAAATCTCGCGAGACTCGTCGGAGGGCGACTCCTTTTTAACCGCCAAGGACGCGAAGTACGCAAAGAAGAAACGCAAAGGTAAGGTCGCATATTCTTTGCGTAACCTTTGCGTTCTTGACGATTAATTAAAACGAATCATTGATCCTCTAATCGTAAAACATCTTTGCAGCATGATAGAGAATTATAATACTAGACAATACTGAGAATATAAAATACAGAAATATATACAAACCGGGAATCATTCTGAGTGTTCCGGTTTTATTCTCCTTTTGTATATACCGTGCATATAACTGTGCTCCCACAAAACCTATGATTGTCCCGGTCATTATCAACACACTGTAACTCAGATATAATTCAATGAAGTTTATCTTACGGTAAATGCAATAGATACCCGCTAAGGAAAAAGCATTCAACCAAAGCATGAAGAATGTGCCACTACCAGCTATCAGGTAATCATTTGGCTCCTTTTTGCTTCGGATTTTCAGCAAACTCAATATGACCCTGTT
>CBDUBK010000118.1:0-6568 GCA_965365375.1 uncultured bacterium
GCACTTCATCATTGCCCGTCTCCGCTCCGAAAAAGATCATGCGGCAACCTGAATCCCTCATCAGCCTGAGAGTGTCATTTGAATAACGGTGAATGGTATCGATCCTGCCTTCACCCCACCAGGTCATGTTCTCTTTCTGAATGAGTCTGGAAAAAGCAGCTGTGCGTTTTTCTGAAACAAAAAAATTGTTATCATGAAATTCGATCGCATTGCCACCGAAATTTTCTTTCAGCCATTTGATATCTCTATAAATGTTTTCGGCGGACTTTCCTGTCCACCTTGCATTATAAATAGGCACCACCGCGCAGAAGGAACAGCTGAAGGGACAACCCACGCTTGAATGATAGGCAATGGTTTTTGTGCCCAGGTAGGTCTTACCCATGTAGCGCTGCAGGGGGTAAAATTGGTTCAGTGTTTTATAAGGAGGCGGGGGAAGGGTATCCTGGTCATACAATTCATCTTTTTTGGTACGGAACATTTGGCCATGATCCAGGAAAATAAGATTGGGAATATGATCAATTGGTTCATTTTTTACGAGTGCATCCAGGAGGGCAGGGAAAGTTTTATCCCCGGGACCATTGACCACGTAATCAACATAACCGCTGTTCAATACCACCGCAGGCTGGTTGGAAGCAAAATATCCACCCCAGGTGATTTTGATCTCCGGGTAATTTTCCCGGATGGCTTTGGAAAAAGGTATGGCCTGCTTCAACTGTGGTCCGGGCATGGCCGTGCAGCCAAAAAATCGGAATCCCCCCTGGTCAAGATATTGCCTGATCCTGGCCCAGGGATCTGTTTCCATATTCCCATCCACGATCACATAGTCATATTTTCCTTCAATGGAAGCCGCGATGCTGAGAATGGAATTAGGAATACGTGGTTTGTAACGAGCGCTCCTGGGATTGAAAAGAAGGACTTTGTTCATGAATCAATGGGAGTTTGCGGCTTTAATGAATACGCATTAACGTAACAGGTAGTTGCCCTCCCTGCCCTGCTTCCATTGCCAGGTAGCGCTGCAATTGTGTATATGCTGAAGGGACGGCGTACCGGGGTGGAACATTTGATGATGAACAACCCTGAAAATCAATAACCGGTGGATGCCATAAATAAAGGAATCTTCAAGTTGCAGTTCCCTGTAACCAACCGTTTCCTCATGGAGGGGAATACCAAAATTTTTAGATGGCAACTCCCTTGTTTCAAATACATCGGAAGGCTGCAATTCTTTCATATGATTTTTTCCCAGGGCGTAAACCTTTTTGTAGGCATGGGCATTGACTTCTGCCACCACCATCTGTCCTGCTTCCATTACCTGTGCACAGGCCTTCCCTTCATGACGAAGCGAGACAATATATTTTCCCGGCTCAACCGAGCCATGCAGATCTGTAGGGAAAAAATTACAGGCTTTGGTATTTCCAACAGTTGCAATGCAGATATTCCGGGGAATGGCATAAGCGATCTGCACCTGTTTGAGCAGGTTGCCCTCCAGGAAAACATTCCCGGGCTTTCTGGCAAAAAAACGGTTTTCCATTTCTCCCATATACTGTTGCAGGGCCCCTGTAAAACGGTGCGTCCCCCTTTTGCCCCTGTAAAAAAACATCCCTGTTCCAGTAGCACTTATATTATTGATTTTCTCAAGGACCAGCCTTGCCGGGGCATCCTTTTTAAGTAAACCAACGTTTCCATTATAATCATGCGGTGAGAATACCAACTCGATACCCGTTGTACCGGGAAGTTTTTCATGAACAGATGCAGGAAGGACAATGATCAAAGGATGGTAGCCGGTAAAACAATGTAGGGTGGTGATATCGGCGATGAAAATATTTTCAGCAAGCAGGTAAACTTTCAGGGCAGGAAAAGCGGATGGCATACAGAGGTATTCCTGGGGGTAGTGAAACCCATTGAAACGTTTCAGGATCTTTCTTGCCAGTTGCATTAATGTAAATACCAATAAAACCAGCGGGTGGTTGCTTCCAATGAAAATTATCAGCACCAGTTATAACAAGTCTCCTGCATTTTCCGATCCCTGGGATTGGCTGAACCATATCCGTTTTTATACTTCACTGCTGGAGGCCTTATCCAAAAATCATATGGTCATCTCCATAGAAAGGATCGATTATACTGGAGACCTGCATCACAAGGGTGTCTGGTATCATTTTATCAAACTGAAAAATACCGTGGCCCGTTTCCCGGTGAGGATGCATGAATTCATCAGGGCCCAGTCGCCCGATGTGGTGCTGGTGAATGGTTTCATTTTCCCGCTTCAGTTATTACATCTCAGGAGAAAACTGGGTAAGGAAGTTTCCATCATCGTGCTTCATAGAGCGGAAAGACCATTCAAAGGTTATAAAAAATGGCTCCAGGTACTTGCCTCCAAACAGGTGGATGCGTTTTTATTTTCTTCGGCTGAACTGGCAAAAGAATGGCTGGAACAGCGGATCATCAGGGAAGAGAAAAAACTTCATGAAGTGATGCAGTCCTCATCAATTTTTTATCCCCTTGACAAAAAGATTGCCCGCCTGAAATTAAAGCTGGAAGGAAAAACCATTTTTCTCTGGGTGGGGCGGCTGGAAAAAAATAAGGACCCGCTTACAGTAGTTCGCGGTTTCACAGCTTTTCTTGAAAAAAATACAAAGGCCAGGCTTTACATGATCTTCCAGCAGGATGACCTGCTGGCAGTATTGCAGGACTGGCTGAAAAAGCATCAACAGCAAGAAAGGATCATCCTTGCAGGAAAACAGGCGCATGAAGACCTGCAGGACTGGTACAGCGCAGCGGATTTTATCATTTCAGGTTCACATGCGGAAGGCAGCGGCATCGCAGTTATTGAAGCCATGTCCTGCGGATGTATTCCTATCCTGACTGATATTCCATCTTTCAGGAAACTTTCAGGTAATGGAAGGTTTGGATTATTGTATGAAGCAGGGAATGAGAAAGCGTTATTGCGCCAACTTGAAAAAACAGAGGAGCTTGACAGGGAACTATTGAGCCGTGAAGTATACCAGCAATTCCACAACGAATTTTCTCCCGCAGCCATTGCTGACAAAATAACTTCCATCATCCAACCTGAAGGAGTATGAGCCAAAAGAAAAAGATCAGCATCATCATGATCACTTATAACAGGGCAGGCCTGATCATGCATGCTATCAATAGCATCCTGCAACAGACCTTCCAGCACTGGGAATTACTGGTAATTGATGATGGTTCAACCGATGATACGGAGAAACTGGTGAAGGCTTCAGGCGATGAAAGAATTGTTTACCATGCTTTGCCGCGGTGTGCCGCAACAGGTAAATTGAAGAATTATGGCATGAGTCACTGCACCGGTACCTATATCAGTTTTCTTGATTCTGATGATCTTTGGGCGCCAAACAAACTGGAGATCCAATTAGAATTCATGGAGACCCATCCCGGTGCCGGTTTCTCCGTGACCAATGGTTACAATTTCAGGGAAGAAGGAAGGGCGCTTGAATATTTTTATGAAAGAAAAGAAGGAGTACGTTATGGCCATTTATTGAATGCTGCCTTCCAATCTGAACTCGCGGCATTCACGCAGGCCCTGGTGTTGCGCCGGTCCTGTTTGGAATCAATAGGTGGTTATGAAGATGAGGAAAACATTACCATGAATGACCAGGATTTTATCCTAAAGCTGTGTAATCATTTCCAGGGACTCATTATTTATGAACCACTGGTTTACCGGAGACTTCATTCAGAAAATTATATTCATGAAAGCTGGAGCAAAAGTTACCGTGAAGGCGCGGCACTGGTAAAAAAATACAGGAAAATAAATGCAATTGATCAACCTGTTGCTGATGATGCGCTTTTCCGGCTTTACATCCGTTATGGCGAGAAATGTTTGTTGAATGGAAAACATCAAAAGGCTTCCTGGCAATTTTTAAAAGCATGGAGATACAGGCCAGCAAGTCTCATCCCCATAAAAAAAACTGCCAAGCTGTTGCTGCATGTTTTTAACCTTCATCATTTATTCCGAAGAGCGCCAGCAATGACCTCACCTGTTGCTGCTCCGGGTAAACCGTAACTGGTGTATGGTCCATGTCTTTCATGGCGAGCCATTCACTGGCCTGCCTTGTCATGACGGCTTCATTCTCCACCACCTGCCAGTGAGGAAGTTCCCTGTTCATTGGCCGGCTGTAACTGATCACCCAGGTACCTGCAGACAGGGCTTCCTGGGAGACACCTGAGAATCCTTCGTATGAAGAAGGGTGTAAAAGGATCCGGGATCGTTTCATCAGCTCAAGCAATTCATCATGTGGTAAGGCTCCTGTAAAACTTATGGTATCCTGCATGCCCAGTTCCTTCACCAGATCTTCCAGGTTTTTTTGCCCTGGCCCCTCACCCGCCAAAACTGCTTTCAATCCCGGGTGCCTGCTTTTTAATGCTGCCACTACCCTGATCCAGCTGTCAAATTGTTTGAGCGGAATCAGTGAACCTGCACCCAGCAGGTCAATATCTCTTTCTGAATTGCTTACTTCCAGGGCATTCATCCCTGGTGGCAGGATATGAGCAGGCCTGAGCTTGTAATTCTTTTCAAATTGATCCGCGAGGGAATCGGAAAGTGCAATGATTTCATTTTCCCTTAACTGCAGTTTTGCAGGGTAAGTATTCCCTTCCCTGGCATCCTGGCCCAGGAGCCAGGCATAATGAGGTACCCCGTACTGGTCACTGAATTGTTTGCCGGGGAAGGCACATTCACCGTACCAGAAACTTAATATCCCGGTTAACGGTGAACGTTTGTGTAATTCCGATAAAACTGTTTTGATCTTTCTTCTTAATAAAAAACGGTTGATCCCTCCCCTGTTCCTTCCATTGAAACAAAAAACAGGATTTCCAAACCAGCTGTAGGTACCATGGTGGTAGGGATACTGGAAAGCAAGGATCACTACATGGATCTCCGGGTAATACCTGTTGATGGCTTTGACAAGCCGCTGCTGCATAGGCAGGCAGGTTGTGTCTGATTCGGATGCGGCGAAGCCGGGCGTGAGCAGTACGAGGGTTGTAAGATCAGTCATCCAATGAAATGATTTTATTGCACCAGGCCAGGCTCTCCTGGTCATGCGTGATCATGATCACGATCTTACCTTTTTGTGTAAGATCCCTGAAATGATCCAGCAAGTTATGAACTGCTGCTTCATCCAGCTCATTAAATGCTTCATCAAGTAAGATCACATCAGGATCCCGGTACAAGGCCCTTGCAATAGCAATACGCTGCTGCTGGCCCCCGCTGATGTTCCTGCCTTTCTCCGCGATGATGTAGTTCAACCCTTCCGGGTGCTGCCTGCAAAATACTGATAGCCCGGAGACCTCCAAAGCCTGGTGCAGCCTGCTTTCATTAACAGGTTTATCATCGAGGATGATGTTTCTCAAAAGAGTATCATGTATGAGAAAGGACTGCTGTTTCACATAAGAAAATGTAGCCCGCCACGATGCAGCCTGCTTTGGATCAGGCAATTTTCCATTCATAAGAATTTTTCCGTGGACAGGTTCCATGAAACCAAGCAAGAGATTCAGGATCGTTGTTTTTCCAATGCCGGATCTTCCTTCAATGCCAGCAAAATCTCCCTGACTGATTTTGAAATTCAATTGCTGAATGACCTTTTTATCACCATAACTGAAACCAACATTCCGGAATTCAATTTCCCTGGGCGCTTCCTGTTCCAACAGGATGTTTTCTGCAGGGGGTACATCAAATTCATAGGTGTAGGATTTCATCTGCCCTGTAATGTTAACCAGTTTAACCGTACCCGGAATGATCTTGTAGGCCGCGGCAAGGAAAGCGCCCATTGATAAAAGGAGACCATCGCTGCCCATCCACTGGCTGATAGCTATGATCAGGAAAATACCCATGACCGCGAAAACTTCAATGAACCGTGCGGGCAGAACCTGTATGCTCATCGATTGAAACAGGTGCTGTCCAAAGACTTTTCTTTGCTGCAGGAACCTGTTCCTGAAAAAATCATGGCAGTTGTAAATATTTGATTCTACAAAACCATGTACAGCTTCCATCAGGTAACGGAAAGATCCTTCATTGCTTTCGCGGATAGCAATTCTTGACTGGCCAAGTTTTTTGCGGACCATCAAAAAAACCATAAATACCGGCGGCCCCATAACGGCAAGCAGTAATAAAAACAATAAAGGATTATAAATAAGTATGGCGAGAATAGTGGCTGAGACCAAAAAAGACTGGGTGATGAATTGCTGTAATCCTGATAAATGATACTGGCAGAATTCAAAAGGCTGGAAAGCGATCTTTCTTATCTGGACCGAAGTATCTACCAGTACATGATCTTTGAAACTTCCCTCCTGGTAAGCCTTCAGTGACATGGAAGAAAGTCTCAAAGCTACAGCCGCCTGGAAACGGTGTTGCGACCTGCTTACTAAATAAGCCGCAAAATTCTTAAACGCAAATAAGATAAAGTAGACAAGCAGAATCATCCAGCTTTGGATCCTGGTATCAAGCGGAAGAAAAGTTTTGCCCGGGTCAAGATAACTGCGAACGACCAGGAGCAGGACAGCAATAGAAGCCAGGTCAAGAATGCTGATGATGATATCC
>CBDUBK010000119.1:0-6535 GCA_965365375.1 uncultured bacterium
TGAAAACATTAATGCAGATCTGCATAAGGTCTTGCAGCTTGAAGCTTGAAGCTTGAAGCTGCAAGCTTCCTTCTTACCCGCTTGCACCTTTCCCCAAAATCCCCTATTTTGTCCCTACCAAAACCATCTGCCATGAAAACCATATCTATTTTACTGCTGATGCTATGCATCAGCGTCAACATCAATGCCCAGGGCAATTCCTGCAGTGCCCTGCAAAAACTGGTAAACGATCTTCCCAATAATTTCAAAAACGTAAAAGGCGAATACGAAAGTGATTTCGATGGCAGTAAACAATATGGATTGAAAATAATGCCCGAAGGCTGGAGCATGGGTAACCTGATCCAGGATGGTAAGAAATTACATATTTCGCTGCTGACCGATTCTGAAGAGAATGAAGAAGCAGGCAAACAGAAATTCAATGCTTTCGCCAAAGAGATTGCAGCCTGTTTTTCAGTAACAGGAACGGATGATACCAATAGTTTTGGTCAGCCAACCCTCACCTTTACAAAAGGAAATGCAAAACTGGTTTTATTGCTGATGCCAATTGAAGAAAAATATTACGTTTCCCTGAATATCGAAAAAATCAAAAACTAGTAGTCCAGCCAATGGCCAAAAGCTAACAGCCCCTACCCCCTTTTCATGAAATAAAAATTCATTGGCCCGCTGACCCTGAATCCAAGCCGTTCGTATAATTGGATAGCTCTCGCATTATCATCCCTTACATGAAGAAATGGAATGCGGCCTGTTTGTGCGATCAGCTGTAGTTGCAGCCGGATCAAAATCGCCGCATACCCTCTTCCTAAAAAATCAGGATGAGTACAGACAGCGCTGATCTCTGAATGATTTCCCGGGTGCAGCCGCTGACCTGTCATGGAAGCCAGCCTCCCGTTTTCGAAAATGCCGTAATAATGGCCGAACGATATGGTCTTTTTTCCAAAAGGACCAGGCTTTGTAAGAGTGGCCAGGGCGATCATTTCATCTACATAAGATTCATCAAGTAATACCGGTAATGAGGAAGATTCAATTTCCAAAACCGGTTTTTCATAAACAAACTGCAGCCCGCCAACTGCCACCGCTAACTGCCATCCCCGCGGTGTTTCAATTTTTTCCCTTGTTGCAAATAATATCCTGCGCCCTGGTGAAAGTTGTTCATGCAAATCCCTGAAGCCGTGCTCATAACCGTCATCAATAGCCGCAAAGGGTGACACCTCTTCATCAAAATACCTTACCCTGCCGCTTCCTTTGGCCATTTGTCGGTCACCTGAAATAAGTGCATGGTAAACCGGGTTATTTAAAATCTGCTCCACCCTGCAAATGTATTCCCCGGCAGGCATTGTTCCATTGAACCGGCCCGACTATCTGCTAAGGCTTCCAGATAAGTCCAGCCAGTAAGGCCATGAATCCTGCCAGGCTGATCCAACCCCTGGTGGTGATCTTGTTGATCCATTCCGTCCTTAGTTTTTCCCAGTCAACCGGGTGTTCTGTAAATGCGTACTGGTTCACCACCGCGTTCAGCTGGTTGCTTTCGCGGAGACCCAGCACAATATCAGCCACAAGGCAGAGCAGGGCTATGATCAGGGTCAAAAAACCAAAGCTGTTCCATTGTTTGACGCTGACCACCATCAGCAACACCAATAATAAAAGAGCGGCATAATAAAAAGGTACGTGGCGTTGTTGTACGAGCGGATCCACAACTTTCCTCAGTTCAAGAAAATTATTTACACCTACATTGCGCAACGCCGTGCCCATCACAAATACATAATACATTAGCTGGCTCACCAGCACCAGGTAGGTGAACATCTGGAGGAGCCGGATGATTCTGATTACTGTCATAATGATTAATTTAATACTGCAAATGAACTATGGCTTCCTGCCGCATTGCTTGACATTTGTCAAGCAATGCATGAATTGAATTTTATGGAACATCAGTTGAAAAATTTCCTGGAACAGATGGTGCGGCTGGAAGAAGGGGCCTGGGGGGCGATGGAAAAAGTATTGAAACCAGCGGCTTATAAAAAGAATGAATTGTTCCTGCGCCAGGGCCAGGTATGCCGGCAGCTGGGATTTATCTGCAAAGGTTTTGTACGCCTTTATTACCTGCATGATGGCTTGGAGATCTCCAAGGATTTTAATTTCGAGAATTCCATTTGCGGTTCCTATGCCAGTTTCAGCAGGCAGCAACCAGCCCGCTTCAACATCGTGGCAATGGAAGACCTGGAAGTATTGTTGATTGGAAGGGATGACCTTTATTCACTTTATGACCGCTACCCTTCCCTGCAGAAAGCAGGAAGACTCAGAATTGAATACATGTTCATCAAAAAAGAAGAAAGAGAAGCTTCATTTCTTTTGGATTCAGCAGAAGAACGGTATCATCAATTGCTAAAGCAGGAACCGGAAATTGCGGCAAGAGTACAGTTGCAGCACCTGGCTTCCTACCTGGGAATGAAGCCGGAAACGCTGAGCAGGATCAGAAAAAAAATAACCAGGTGATACCTTCAATTATATGGAACCCTGCTTTGATATTCAGAAAGCTTGAGAGATTTTATTGAAAAAAATACATTGCCGGTAAAACGGGATATCCGTAAGGAGTTTCATTAGAGTGGGAAGTGTACTAATGGCTATCGTAGGTAGTTGAAGTACGCTTCATTCAGTTAGCCAATACTTACCGTCTTCCAGTCTTCCCGGCTAAATTCATATACAACTGAAGCAGGCTTAATTCATTAGAATACATCCAGGCAGCCCACACTACTAAATATCATTTTGTATCCAACTAAAAAAAGGACCGGCAATTGCCGGTCCGGATTATGAATAAGCGTCGGGAATACTATTGAATCAAAATCCTTTCCGTGGTTTGCCCGTCGGTAAGAAAATACAAACCCGGAACCAGGTGACCCGCATCAATGGACTGGTTGCCTGCATTCAACTGTCCCTTCCAGGCAACCGCACCTGCTGTGTTCACCAGTTGAAGACGCAGCTGCTGGTTTACACTGATAAAGATCCTTCCATTATTTACGATGTTGGACTGCAGTTTAAATGTTTTTTGTGTTTTATCCACCATAACCGTACGCACTTCGGTGTAATTGATCTTGCCATCATTATTTTTCTGGCTGATCCTGTAATGATGCAGTCCGGTAGCCGGATTGGAATGCAGGTACTGGTACTGTCTTATTGCATTGCTGTTACCTGATGCAGGAACTTCACCCAGTTTTTTCCAGGTTATTCCATCATGACTGTGTTCAATGCTGAAGTACAGGGCTTCTTCTTCCGAAAGGGTCTGCCATTGCAGTAATACATGCTGCTGGACTTTTCTGGCAGTAAAACTTCCGAATTGGACAGGAAGGGTAACCAGGTTATTTTGCTGCTGAACAAAATTGGAGGCGCTTCCTGAATAAGAAAGGCCGGTAATAGTTCCGCTATTGTTTCCGGTTCCGTCAAACAAAGTGATCATGCCGCTGTTGTCGCCAGCTGCAATCCCCTGGTTGAACTGGTAATAAGCAACCAGCGCCGGTTCGGAAGCAGGGTCAAGTTCGCGGTTCATATTGGCGAGGATCTGACCATTGCTGCGCGCTTCATTCCAGATACGCACTTCATCAATCACACCATTGAAATGCGCCAAATTGCTGTAACCGTCAAACCAGGCACCGATATAATTCACATCTGCCTGGTAAGGCATAAAACTGGTAGCTGATCCAACTAGTGCACCATTGCGGTATAAATTCAATTGCCCTGTACCAGCATTATAGCTGACCGCTACATGCACCCAGGTAAAAGCAGGAAGCGGGCTGGCATCATTTACTTCAAAAGATGACCCGTCATTGCCTGCTCTTAATACACCTCCATCGATCCAGAAAGGAGAAGCATTGGAAGATATAATATTTTGTGGCGCCATGGAATTACTGTTCAAGAAGATCCAGGCTTCCTTTGTATAAGAAAGGTTAAAGGGTGGTATATTAATATTAATGCAATCATCAATCCCGTCAAGCGCAATGGCATTAGCCGCCTGCCTCGTTGGAACGTCGGTAAAACCTGCTCCGGACTCCAGGAACCCGCTTCCATCAACACCCGGGTTGCCCGCGCTGTTCTGAATTGTATTGCCACCAACCTCGTCGAAATGGTACATAGCAACCAGACCTGTACTTGCAGTAGCCACAGGTTTCCACATATGCTCTCTGATCTCTGTTTCACTGCGAGCATGATTCCATATGCGCAATTCATCCATTTTACCTGCGAGCAGGCCATCACCACCCCATGGACTCATACCGGCATAAGACTGGTACCTGGCCACATTAACAGGCAGCTGGATATATCCTGACTGAACAGGTTTTCCATCAATGTACATGGTCACCCATTGATTCACATCGTGCGTTACCGCCACATGGTACCACTGACCTGCATTCATTATTACAGGACTGGTAATACCTTCCGACCAGCCGTAAGCATATACTTCATATCGCAATTGTTGTCCGCCTCCTTCATTGCCAAAAAGGATATTATCATTCCCGGGACCGTTGCTCAGGTCAATAATTCTTGACCAGTTATTAAAAGCATCCCATTTCACCCAGCATTCAATGGTTATACCATCACTGAAATTACCCATGGGACTAAATGTGCCAAGGTTGGCATATCCACTGAAACCATCCAGTGCTATGCCCCTGTTCACCTGCGCCTGGCTGAATTGAGAGATACATATAAGCAAAAAAATTGCAGACCAGGTCTGCATACGTCTTAAACAGTCAGTAGTTTTGGTAAAGTTGTTTTTCATAGAGGCTGCAAAGCTAGTCGAGGGGATGTTGGTTGTCAATAAGGGTAAATAAGTAAGCTGCTGGTTTCTGGCTGCTGGTTTAACTGTTCAGCGAAAAACGTTTACTCCCTATTCAGCATCTTCTTTTGTATTCAGATGCGGAATCTGTAAAAAGAGCCAGGGACGGTAAGATAAACGTAAAGAAAGTTTGAAGACCCACCTTTGCGATCGCTGCTCTTCTTTGCCCTCCCTTTGTGTTCATTGCGTTTTCTGCTTTTTTCACCCAAAGGCCAGGAAAGCCAAGGTAAAAAATAACTTCAGCCATTCACCATTCACCATTCACCATTCACCACTTCACCATTCACCATTCACCACTCCAGCTTTCAATCAACCATCATTTTGCAAAAACCATCCACTTTTATGCCTTTTGAATTTTTACTTTTGACCTTACAATCAACTTCAGCATTTGAAAAAGCTCATCACCGTCTCCGACAGCATGCAAAAGAAATACAGTTATTACCTGACTGAAAAACCAGGCACTAACTTCCATCCTGATTTCAAACCACAACTCACACCATCGGACATGCTCAAGCTGGGTGTTTTTGGAGGAAGGTATATGACTGATTGCAAGGAAGAATTCCCCGCTTCCTGGTTTCGTGGAGCAAAACTTTACAAGGGTGACTCACCGGATGGTGATAAGGATCTGAATTTCTTCAAGGTCAAGGCTTCACAACCTCTGTCAGTCTGGAAGCAGAAAGGCTGGATTCACCCGCAGGATCCGCGTGGCTGGTTCCAGTGGTACTGCAGGTATTATATGGGCAGAAGGTCGGCAGATGATGAACGCCAGGTAAAAAGATGGAAAGCCATGGTGAGGCATATCGCCCAGATCAGGAAGAATTGCAGGCCGGGTGATCTGAACTGCCATCGAAAGCAAAGGCAGGCATTGCTGCACTGGGCATATGATAGTACGGCGATATGAAACTTGAAATTGTAATAGTTTGGTTCGGGAAATCATACCAAAAATATCATCAGTGAAACACATATTTCGAACCCAAACATTTTAAAACATAGTTGCGCAACCTGACAATATTTACTAGCACACCTGAATAGAAATACCAAAACTTGCATATTTTTAAATTAGCCATTTATGAAACCAATATTTCTCCCAATTATTTTGCTTATTTCCATTGCTTCATTTTCACAGGAAAAAAATATATTCTACGAAAATGACACTATATTTTTAGTTCCACCAGTTGAGGTGAAATTAGTAGCATTCGAAATAAACGGGGTCACAATAATGGGATCGTATAGAGAACTTCTAGAAACTATTTTGAGAATAAAAAAATCGCAATTTAGAGATGGAAAGAAAAAGTTAAATGCATGCATCACTTACATGAAGAAAGCAAGGCGCAATCAAGATACAATCCATGTTACAAACTTAATTGAAAAGGATTTTGATATGGGACTCGCTCATGTCTTCTTTTGCAGCAAGATGAATGAAGGAAAAGCAATTGTGATGGATAAAGATAAAATAATTCATAATGTTATTATTCGGGAGAAGTCCACTTTTCATGGTGGGATGCTTTGGAGCTGGGGCGCAAGTCGATATTTTTTGATAAATAACAAAATCCATTTTATAAAAAGAAATGACTGGCGATCCTGAGTATATGTTAGTAAATTCAGCTTACCAAAAGCAAGTGACGCTAAATTAAAATCATTCATTAACCTCTAACGGCTTCCAGCAAAGCTTTCCGATAAATGCGGATAAATGAAGATCCTCAATATTTTTAAGCG
>CBDUBK010000120.1:0-6498 GCA_965365375.1 uncultured bacterium
TTGCCGGCCAATAGTAAAAGTGCCGATGATCATGATGATGGATGCAACGAACTGACCCACGATGAGTGACTTCCTGAACAAGCCGATATTACCCGAACGCATTTTGCCTTTAAGAACTTCAACAGGCTTGAAACCTGATAGAACAATGGCCGGGTAAATGCCTGCTACCAGTGCAATCAACAGCATCAGTAAAACACAAAATAGGATAGTAAAACCATCGGCCTTTAACAGGAGTTCCCTGTTGGCCAGCCGGTTGAAGGATTCATGAAATAGCCAGGCGAGTCCTATGCCCGCAAGCATGGCCATCATGGTAAGTAAAATCGCTTCACCCCAGAATTGTCCTACCAGTTGTTTTCTTTCCGCTCCCAGCACTTTTCTCACACCTACTTCAAGTGCTCTTGTCACCGATCTGCCAATGGATAATGTTACAAAATTGATGCAGGCAATCAGGAGGATCAGGACACCAATGGTAGCGAGGATATAGGAATATTTCGGATCACTGGGACCCGGCATGTCTTCTGGAAGACTTGCGTTGAAATGCAGGTCACTTAAAGGCTGAAGCCTGATGATATATTCACCGGGTTTGTAATTGCCGGCCACCAGTGGATTCATAATACCCTGGATCTTGTTGTGCGTGGCTGAAAGGTCCGTACCTTTTTTGAGCATCACATAGGTTTCCAGTACTACATTGGACCAGGCTTTCAACCTGGTATTCTCACTCCAAACCTTATCAGCATTTGAAAATGGGATCAGCATGCCGAACTGAAGACTTGATTCAAGCGGAGGATCAGCAGCAATCGCTGCAACACGGAAAGGCAGGGTGTCACGTCCCAGTCCCAATTCGATGATTTGGTTGATGGCGGATTCGTTTCCAAAATATTTCCTGGCAAGTGTCTCGGTAATAACGACTGAATTTTTCTCTTTGAAAACCGTCCTCAGATCACCTGTCTTTATTTCAAAATCAAAAACATCCAGGAAAGTGCTGTCTACCATAGTCACCGGGTCATTGAAACCGTTGCTGCCAATACGGACCATCGGACGTATGGTTGCAACACGGCAGGTAGCCTCCGCTTCCGGCAGCCCGCTTTGAAGAACCGGCCCCAGTGGAACCGGGGTAACGGTGTTGCGAAACAGCTCACCCTTATAGTGTTCTTCCAGCCAGGCGCGGTAGATACGGTCTTCTTTTTTATGCATCCTGTCAAAACTCCATTCACTTTTCACGAACAGCATGATGAGGATACAGCATGCGATTCCTACGCTCAGCCCAAGCGTGTTGATAAGGGTGTAGCCTTTGTGTTTGGAAAGGTATTTGAAAGCGACTTTTATATAATTTCTGAACATTGATGATAGTTTTAGGTGGGTGTTTGGGCTAAAGGCCATTGGCTATTGGCTTTCGGATATTCCTGCCACAGCACGTTGATGATCATCCACTTTCCATTTAAACGGGCAAGATGGAAATAATCAATGCCCCATTTGGCTTCCACCTTGGCAGTAGCGATGCGGTCGAGTACTTCAAATACGGTAATCTTTTTGGGAGTTTGGGCATTGATCTCCTGCGTTTGTTTCCAGCGTTGTGCCAACCTGACCAGTTGTTCAAAGCTCATTTTTGCTTCTACAGATTTTCCGTCTTTTGTAGTGAAGTAGCCGCGCTTGGCTAAATCTTTTACAACACTTTCGTAAGCTTTGGTTGTATCTGCTTCATAAAATGCTTCAACGTAATTGAGGATGGCTTTTTCAATGGCTGCTTTTTCATTTTGCTGAGCATTGACAGAAAAGCTAATGATCGAAAACAGAAACAAGATTATAATCTTTAACATATTTATCTTTTTAAATTTTAAAATTTTTTCAAGCGGAAAGTTGGTAGTAGTGAATCATCCTTGAATTTGCTTTGCTATTCTTTGCGGCTCCTAGCGAACTTTGCGGTTGAATAAAACCGCTAAGAACGCAAAGGAGCGCAAAGTCAGACGCAAAGAATATACTTACGCGATTACTAATTTACAGTAAGCCTTCGTTGGCATATTTTGATTCTGACTACCCGCCTTCGCTAAAGCTTCGGCTGACAAAGCTGACTACTGACTTCACTCATTCCTTAAATTCTTCACCGGGTTGGCAAGAGCTGCCTTAATAGCCTGAACACTGATGGTTGCCATGGCGATCAACAGGGCAAGGCAACCTGCCAGCAGAAAGATCCACCAGCTGATATCCACCCTGAATGCAAAGTCTTTCAGCCACTGGCTCATACTCCACCAGGCTATTGGCACAGCAATCACAAAAGCAATCATCACCAGTTTCACAAATTCCTTTGACAGCAGCCGCACGATTCCGCTTACACTGGCGCCCAGCACCTTCCTGATGCCGATCTCCTTGGTTCTTTGCTCAGCCATATAAGTTGCAAGGCCAAACAATCCCAGGCAGGCAATAAGAATGGCAATGGTGGAAAAACTCAGGGCGATACTGCCCACCCTTTGTTCGTTCCGGTACATATCATCAAATGATTCATCAAGGAACCTGTAACTGAAAGGCATGCCTGCGGCAAGGGACTTCCATTTGGACTCAACATTTTTTACTAATGACGGCACCTGTTCCGTATTGATCTTGAAAGAAACAAGACCGGTGCTGCGTCTCAGGAAAAAAGAAAGCGGGCCGACTGTTCGTTTGATGGACTCGAAATTAAAGTTGCGCACCACGCCTATAATGGTGAAGGAACTCACCGTACCATCATCATCAGACCTGTAGATCTTCTGGCCGATGGGATTGGAATAGCCCAAAAACTTTTCCATCGTTTCATTGATGATCGTAGCGGAAGAATCAGATAAAAATGATTTGGAAAAATTTCTTCCTTTTACCAGCTGCATTCCCATTGTAGGAATATAATCGTGATCTACCGCCCAGGTTTGCAAATTGATACCCGATTGCGAGGTGGTGACTGCTTCTTTGGAAAAAGTATTATCATTTCTAAAAGAATTGGATACTGGCAGGAAACCGCTCATTGTTCCACTTACCACACCCGGCAGGGCCAGCACCTCATTTTTAAAAACATCTATATTATTATCCAGCGCATAGGCATCATTGATCACCAGTACCTGTTCCTTATTGAATCCAAGGTTTTTATTCCGGATATAATCCAACTGGAGGTAAATGATGATAGTGCCGATGATCAGGAAGATGGAAATCCAGAACTGGAAAACCACGAGTACACTACGAAGTCTCACAGAGCGGGCACCGGCCTGCAGTTTTCCTTTCAGTACCACAATGGGTTTGAAAGAAGATAAATAAAAAGCAGGATAACTGCCTGCGAGAAGGCCAACAATAAAAGGCAGCGCAACCAACAGGGGCAGGATCATGGGAGAATAAAGACTGCTGATATCCATCTGCTTTGTGGTAACATCATTGAACAGGGGCAATACCAGCCAGGCAATCAGCAGCGCTATCACCAGGGAGAGCACTGCCATAAGGGTAGACTCGGTAAGGAACTGTGTAATGAGATCTTTTCTTTCGGTACCCAGTACTTTACGGATGCCCACTTCCCTTGCACGGTTTGCAGAACGGGCAGTCGTTAGGTTCATAAAATTGATACAGGCGATCAGCAGGATGAACAGGGCTACCATAGAAAATATATAGACATACTGCACATTGCCTGATGGAGTGATCTCGAACTGGCGGTCGGAATGCAGGTGAATCTTTTTTAAAGGCATCAGGGAATATTCCAGCCTGTTCCCGGCCTTTTCAAAATCCTCCATGCTGCTGATGTTCATAGACTGCTTGGCCTGGGGCAAAACATAACGGAGTATGTATTCATCGAATTTTTTATCAAACCCTGCTGCATCAGCACCCTCCTTCAATAATAAGTAGGTGTGAAAATTATGACTGACATACTGCCCCCATTCATAATCCACGTTTTTCATGGAGAACAGCAGGTCAAAATTAAAATGGGAATTAGTGGGAAGGTCTTTTGTAACTGCTGTCACCTTATAAATAGTACTGGTATTATCATTCGTTTCAATGGTTTTGCCGACCACATCCAGTGAATTGAAATATTTCATTGCAGCTGTCTCACTCAATACAACCGTATTTGGTTCATTGAGAGAAGTTTTCAAATCACCTGATATAGCTTCCAAAGAGAATACCGTAAAAAAAGTAGAATCAACGTGAGCAAGGGCCGGTTCATTGATATAGGCATCTCCTTTTTTTATCAGCTTGCTTCCTGAATTGTTATAAATGCGGGTGTACTCTTCCACTTCCGGGTAATCTTTTTTCAGGCTCGAACCCATCATATCGGAAGTCTGCGGCAATTTCAGGTCACCACCACCAAATACAATGTCTGAATTGATCCTGTAGATGCGGTCCGCATTTTTGAAATGGCGGTCAAAGCTCAATTCATCCAGTACATACAGGGAGATCAACAGGAAAGAACAAAGCCCTACAGCCAGGCCAACAATGTTGATGGCTGAAAACGTTTTGTACTTCCACAGGTTCCTGAATGCTACCTTAAAATAATTACGGAACATAATCCTGGTTTTAATGTTGTTATTCGGTCCTCAGGCTTTTCACAGGGTTAGCAATGGCAGCTTTCACTGCCTGGAAACTCACAGTAAGAATGGCGATCAGCATGATGACTAAAAATGGCAACACAAAGAACATCCAGCTGATCTCTATCCGGAAAGCAAAATCATTCAGCCAGTTATTGGTAACGATCCATGCAATGGGAATCGCTACGATAAAAGCGATCAGTAGCAACCAGACAAATTCGCGGTAAAGCAGGTTGAGAATATTTCCGACATTGGCACCCAGCACTTTCCTGATACCAATCTCTTTTGTTTTTTGTACAGTGGTAAACGATGCAAGGCCGAATAAGCCCATGCAGGCAACAAGGATAGCAAGACAGGCAAACAAACCGAATACCTGGCCGAACTGCTGGTCCGCCTTGTATTGCGCATTATAATGGTCGTCCAGGAAATAATACTCGAAAGTATTGCCGGGGAAAAACCTGTTCCAGTTCTGCTTCACTGCTTCAATTGCAGCAGCCGGTTGTGAGGCCTCGGTATTGATGGATACAAATCCTTTAAAGTCGGCACCATATCGCAGGATGAGAGGCTCAAATGACTGCCGGAGCGATTGCTGGTGAAAGTTTTCCGTGATGCCGATGATAGTATACTGCTGCCCCCAGAAATCTATTCTTTTACCGATAGCTTCAGCAGGCTTGTCTATACCCAGTTGTTCCATTCCCTTGCGGTTGAATACAACAGACTGCTCCTCGTTGCTAAACTCCTTTGAAAACGAACGGCCTGCTAAAAGTTTCAATTTATACATACCGATATATTCATCATCAACACTGATCACCCTGTATTGTTTTTGTTCCGATACTTCCGTGCCCACCAGTTTAATACCTCCTGCATTCCAGTTAACGGGGCCACCCGGAACTGTACTGGAAAGAGCCACCTGTTTTACTGAAGACTGTTGTTTCAGTGAATTTTTAAATGCAGACATCTGCTGAGCAAAAACCGAATCCTCCCCTACAACAGGGGGTTTCACCACGAGGGTCTGGTCTATTTTTAATCCCAGCGATTGTTTCCTCATAAAACTGATCTGCTTATAAACTGTTACGGTCCCGATCAGTAAAAAAAGAGAAGCGGCAAACTGCACCACGACCAAAGATTTTCTGAGTAATGCTCCTTTGCCTGTGCTAATGAGCCTTCCTTTCAAAACTTCTATAGGTTTGAAATTGGAAAGAACGAATGCAGGATAAAGACCTGCAAGGAATACTCCGGCGAAAAACAAACCGGTAAGCCTGGTCCAGAATTCCCATTCACGGAATAATGAAAAGGAAAGACTAAGCCCTGAAAGACGGTTAAAGCCCGGAATGGCCAGCATTACAATCATTATGGCCAGGACCAGTGCAATGGCATTCAGCAAAACAGATTCAATAAGAAACTGGAAAATAAGCTGGGAGCGTCTTGAACCTATTGCCTTCCTTACACCTACTTCCCTGGCTCTTCCAAGGGCTCTCGCGGTAGCCAGGTTTATATAATTGACCCAGGCAATGATGGCAATAAAAAAAGCGATACCCAGAAGCAGGTAAATGGTTTTACCATCTCCCGTGATGCCGGGTTCACCCATTTGCGCGGGTTGCAGGTGAATTTTTTCGAGTGGCTGTAAACGATACACTACTGCAGCATTGAGTTCTTTGAGCTGTGTACCAACCTGCTTGTCAACTACTGCAGCAAATTTGGATTCGACCTTCTCAGGAGAAGCACCCTGTTTCAATAAAAGGTAAGTAAGACAGCCATCCCAAAGCCAGGCAGTCTCCGGATTATTATCCGGACCCATGATTTTGATATAGGTGGCATATGAAAGCAGGATCTCAGGCTGCAACTGTGTATTGACAGCTGGATCTTCGTAAACAGCTGTAATGGTATAGTCTGAAGACCTGTTCAGCTTCATGATCTTTCCCACAGCATTCACTGTTCCAAATAAAGTGCGGGCAACTGTTTCCGATAT
>CBDUBK010000121.1:0-6450 GCA_965365375.1 uncultured bacterium
ACTGAAGTTGAAATGAAAGAAAAGAAATACCGTGTGGATGATGCCTTGCATGCTACAAGAGCTGCTGTTGAAGAAGGAATCGTTCCAGGTGGTGGTGTTGCTTATGTGCGTGCCATTGCCGCGCTTGACAATATCGATACCCTGAACAATGATGAAGCAACAGGTGTTCAGATCGTTCGCCGTTCACTTGAAGAGCCGCTGCGCCAGATCGTGGAGAACTGCGGTATCGAAGGCAGCGTGGTAGTGAATAAAGTGAAAGAAGGAACCGGTGATTATGGTTTCAATGCACGCGAAGAGAAATACGAGAACCTGATTGGTGCGGGTGTAATTGACCCAACCAAGGTTAGCCGTGTTGCTCTTGAGAATGCAGCTTCCATCGCAGGAATGTTGCTGACCACTGAATGTGTGGTTGCTGACAAACCAGAGCCAAAAGGATCTGCAAGTGCTCCGGCCGGAATGCCAGGCATGGGCGGAATGGATTATTAATCTTAGAATGAATAATAGAAAGCCTCACCTCATGGTGGGGCTTTTTTTATAACCTCCATGCACAAAAGGGGCGCTGTAAAAAAACTACTTTAACTTTGCCCCGTCTATGATAAAACACTTTATTACCGGCATATTATCAGTGATGCTGGCAATCAATATACAGGCTCAATCTCCAAAAAAGGACGGTATCTTTTATTTATCCTTCGGAACGCACCGGGCATTTTTTTCCAACAGCGATATCCGACTGGTAAGGAATGCGCCACCTGCATTTGATTTCACTATCTACAAAGTAAAAGCCCATGATGACTTAGCGCTGGGCACTGCCCCCCAGTATTCTTACAACATTGGATATTATTCTTACAGGAAAAAGATCGGTATAGAATATCATTTTGATCATCTCAAATACAAGGTGCAGCAAAACCAGGCGGTTCGTGTAAAGGGATATATTGGTACTCAGGAACTGGATAAGGACACCGTGCTCGGACGTGATTTTGTTAAGCTGGAACATACTGATGGTGCGAATTATGCCATGATCAATATTGTAAAATTTTTCACGCTGACTCAAAGCAAAGATGGAATCAATAAACTTGATCTTTTTGTGAAAGTTGGGGGCGGTGTGGTTGTACCCAAGACAAATTCCATCATACTGGGGGTACATAACGATGACCGTTATGCGTTTTCTGGTTACGTTGCCGGCCTGGAGCCGGGCGTGCGCTATAATTTTTTAAAAAACTTCTTCGCGCAGGCCAGTTTTAAGGGTGCTTACGCCAATTATAACCATTTCAGGATTGCTTATGGTTATGGTAAACAGCAGTGGTATTCCGCGCAGGTAAACATCATGGCCGGAATCCAGATCGGGCATTAAAATAATTTACCGGGTTTTGCTGATTTTTTCTTAACTTGAAATAAACAATATAGTTTTCGAACTGTGTTGAATCTGGCCCCTTTCTTGCTGGTGATCCCATCCCTGACCGTTCCTTCATTTTTCCACTTCTAAACCATTGGCCATGCTGTACAAAATGTTTAATTGGATCAGGACAAAATTCTCAGGTAAAAAATCCAAAAGTGGTTTCGATAAGGATAATCCTTTTCTGATTTTGTGATGTTAATCCGGCCGGTTCCATGATGTTTTAATTGAAAGCTCCTCGCGTTCATTGCTTTTCTTCGCGCACCTTACTGTTTCTAGTTTTTTTACCGAAGAGCAAAGGCCGGCCTTCAGGGGATGCTTCTAACTGCGTAGTCGATAAAAAAATTACCTGATTACTACCGCTGTATTTTGTCCTTAATTATTTTCGTGCAGAATTTGGAAAGGAATCCGATTCCTACCTGCCTGTTAATCTTTCCGGAGAAGAACCTGGTATCCTGGCCGGTGAGTATGATCAAGGATCATTCAGGCTGAAGCCAAAGCTCTCTCAAAATTTTTAAAAGCTCCTTCAGAAGGAGCTTTTGTTATTTGAAGTCAGATCAAAAATCAAAAGATTTCATGCAGAGAGGCAAATCACAATCGTTGAAATATTAAAACATAAAAGGCCCTCAGTTACTACTTGCCGTTTCTTCCCGCTGTCCGTGTGCAATGAAGTTATAGCGGAGGCTGTCCTTCCTGCCCTCCAGGCTATGCCTTTTTATAAGAAGCAAAGGTTTATTCCATCCAAATTTCAAAATCCGTCCTGGTTCAGACCGATCATTGGGTAATTTTTTCCTAGTTTATACAGTCCATTCATTTTTTTTCTCCTTTGAAATAAGAGCAGTTTCACATTCTTATAGCTTGAAAAAATTTGCAATACACCTTTACTTCAAAACAAACAGCCTCTGGCAAGCGATTTGATGAGTAATCAGCAAAACTGTACAAATTATGAAAATGCGAATTTTTGCTCTCGCTGTCACTGTTTTCTTTGTTTCAAATTCTTATGCACAGAATGCCAGGCTCCAGGGTGGATTGAACCTCGCCAATGTTTCGGTAACGGACAATGGAAGGGTAGATGATTCAAAATCTCTTACCGCTTTCCAGCTGGGAATTGTAGGCGACCTGCATCTTGGAAGTATTGTTTACCTCCAACCCGGAATTCTTTATACCGGTAAAGGTTCAAAAGTGCAGGAAGGTACAGCAGGAAATAACGGTTATTTCAAACAAACATTTAATCCCTCTTATATTGAAGTACCTGTGAACCTTGTGTTCAAATCACCTGCAATGGGTAATACAAGATTTTTTGCCGGTGCAGGACCATATCTCGCCATTGGAGTGGGTGGTAAAGTAAAAACCGAAGGCCGCAACATACTTGGTATGGATTACAATGTGGAAAGGGATATTGAATTTTCTGATGATGATCCTACCACCTTGTCAGAAGAGGAAGGCGCGGGTTTCAATATCATCAAAAGATTTGATTATGGTGTGAATGGTATTGCAGGAGTGGAAGGTAAATCCCTGGTGCTCTCTGTGAATTATGGATTGGGTCTGGCGAAATTGCAATCAGGCAGTAACTCTGGTGAAGATCACAATAACAAGCACCGTGTGCTGAGTTTTACACTCGGTTTTAAATTATAAATTGAATCACTGTTTTCATGGCCGTGCACGATCTGTGCGCGGCTTTTTTTTGAAAATTCTCACCGCAGAGAAAACCAGCCTTCGCTAAAGCTTTAGCGGAGGTACAAGTTTTAGCGAAGATTGGTCATCATGCCTTACCGGTTATATCTTTCAATTTCGGTTTATGAAATAATAAAGCAATTGTCGTTAGCAACGAACCAAAAAATACAACATACAGCGCTGTTTGTTTTTCAGGACAGATCCCTGCTTCGCATGCTCCCAACAGGAAAAAATTCCGGATTGCCCAGGCGATATTGATCATACTAACAAAAAACGCCAGCCGCAGGCTCCACATTTTATTAAACAGCAGCAACAATAAATAAATGGAACAAAGAGCGGTATGAATCAGGCCGGGCCGGCCCCAAACCCTGTTATCAGAATAAAAACCCTCAACCCTTCCTCCACCCGGGTATAGCACCCAGGGATAAAAACAGGCAATGATCACTGCAAGCGCCAGCAAAAAAGCGATCCATCTCATGATTTGCATGCGGCGAAGATAAAGGTTGGATGTTTTTCCCTCTCTCTCTTTCTCTTTCCCATTCTCTTTCTGGTTTTTTGTCATCCTATTTTACCGTTGGAATAAAAAAATACCCTAATTTGGAGCATCCTCACTGAAGAGCCTTCCCAATTAAACCAAAATTTTTACTAACACTCTGCTTATGAGAAAGTTCTACTCAAGACTTTTACTTGCCTGTATTTTATTGGTATCATCCCTGGCTTCATCAGCCCAGATCAGCGGCTATGTATTCAGCCAGAGTTCCGGCACTTACACGCCGGTAACGGGTGGAACGGTACATGCTTCCACAACAACTGGATGGGATGATAATGTTTATGCCGGGACCATTGGTTTCGGATTTACTTTTAACGGGGCTTCCTATAATACCGTTAACATCAACAGCAATGGTTACCTCACTTTCGGAACCACTGCCCCTGGAACCACCCTGTATTCACCTATATCATCTACTACAGGATATGCAGGTGCTATATCAGCTTTCTCAAGAGACCTTATAGCCAATACAGCGAATAATTCAGAGATCAGGTCTGAAACTATTGGATCAGCACCTAACAGGACCTACGTTGTCCAATGGACCAATGCAAGGAGATACAGTGGCGGTGCAATTACGGGCGATGTCCTGAACTTCCAGATCCGGTTGAACGAAACCACTAATGTGATTGATATCGTTTATGGTACCAATACCGCGGTTTCCACAACTTTAACCGGACAAACAGGTATCAGGGGTGCCACCAATGCGGCATACAGTAACAGGACCACCACTACCAACTGGTCAGCCTCAACCGCTGGTGCATCCAATGCTGCTACCATGACCACTTCGGCTACGGTTATGCCTCCTTCAGGTCTGACCTTTACATGGACGCCACCTGCCCTTCCACCGGTTGACCTGTCATTTGTTGGATTCACAGGTCTGCCTGCTTCTACCTGTCCTAACAACAGCGTACCGGTTACAACTACTATCCGTAACATGGGTGCTAATACACTTGACTTCAGCACAGCCAATACCACCATTACCGTAAACGTGACTGGTGCAAGCACACAAACACTTACTGTAACATTAAATAACGGAACACTTGCACCCAATGCGACTATGGATGTACCTGTGTTCCCGAATGCCAACTTCTCCGCAGGCGGCACGCATACCTTAACGGGTACTGTGGCCGTTGCAGGTGATGGAATCTCAACTAATAATTCAGGAACTGCTCCTGTAAACATCAGCTATCTCACCACTTCGCCATGGTCGGAAGCATTTGCCACAACCACTGCGCCTACCGGATGGAATACCTCCGGATGGAGCATTGCCAACAACCACGCGGTTTCATCAAACGGCATCTATAAAAATCTCTGGGCCAGCGCACCAACAGGACAATTCTCCACCATTATGGTTGGACCTGTAACTGCGAATGATTTCTTCAATTTCCAGTACCGCATTCTTAACTGGGCTTCAACTTACCCGGGAACTGAAGTGCCGCCAACAGGCAACTGGGGAAATTTTAAAGTACAGATCAGTACCAATTGCGGTGCAACATTCACTGACCTGGCCACAATTGACAATACCAATCATACCGTTACAGACCAGTCATGGACCACAAAAAGTTACCCCCTGGCTGCTTATGTCGGACAGAATGTAATGTTCCGCATCAATGCTACCTGGGTGAGTGGTGACTACTTTATTGACTTTGATAATTTTAATGTCTTTGCTGCCTGTTCCGGTACACCTGCGGGAGGTTCAGCTGCTGCATCTTCAACTACGGTTTGTATCGGCGGTTCAACCAACCTGAGTCTGACCGGTGCCACAAGCGGAGTAGGAGGTTTAAGTTACCAGTGGCGTTCATCATCAGATGGAGTAACATATAATGATATAACCGGTGCAAACCTCGCGACCTATACTGCAACTGGTATCACCAGCAACACTTATTTTAAAGCAGTTGTTACCTGTGCAAATGGAAGTGCATTTGATGAATCAGATCCAATACTGGTTTCTGTGTCAGCACCGCAGACAGTTCCTTTCACGGAAGGTTTTGAAACGGTTTCACCGGTTGGTGCTGGTCTTACTCCGGGTTGCTGGTCAACCCAGCTGATCACCGGGGCCAATTTTACTACAGCAAATACAGCGGTACGCAATGGCCTGGGTGCAAGAACCGGTACGAATTATATCTGGTCACGCTGGTCATCAGACGCCTGGTTATTTACACCGGCGATACAGCTGACAGCGGGTACTTCATATGATTTCTCTTTCTGGTACCGCCAGACGGATGCGGTAAGTGGTTTTGTACTGACAACTGCAGTGGGTTCCGCCAACAATGGTGCGGCCATGACCACAACACTGGGTACAATTACTAACCCGGTTAATACAGCATACACGCAGGCAAAATATTCGTTCACGCCAACCACTACAGGTGTTTATTATTTCGGAGTACGTTCCAATGCAAACGGTGATCCATGGTATCTTACCTATGATGATTTTGCAGTTGAACTGACACCTCCATGTAATGCACCGAATACGGTAACCATCAGTGGCCTTACCAACAATGCGGCATCAGCCAACTTTACCCCTACAGGTACCAGTTATATTGTAGAATACGGCCCGGCAGGATTTACTCCGGGAACGGGTGGTACACCAGGATCAGGCGGAACGATTGTAACCGGTGGCACTTCACCCATCAACATGGCTGGCCTTACCAGCAATACTGCATATGATGTATATAAATAAAAAAAGAACGATTCTAACAAATACTTTGTTCTCATTTTTTTTAAAGTTCTTTCTCTTTCTTGCTATATTTTTTTTTGTTTTGTTCTAATTCGCCCTATTCCTGCAAATTTCTATTTTTTTTATCGTCTTATATAAATCTATACGAGAATAATAAAA
>CBDUBK010000122.1:0-6437 GCA_965365375.1 uncultured bacterium
AGCAGACGTACTTGCTTCACTTTTTGTTGGCGGTATGATTCCTTTCATCTTCTCCTCACTGGCGATTCGTGCTGTGGGTGAAGCTGCCATGGCCATGGTAGAAGAAGTGCGCAGGCAGTTCAGGGATATCCCCGGAATCATGGAAGGAAAGGGTAAACCGGAATATGATAAATGCGTGGCTATCTCTACGGAAGCTTCCATCAAAAAAATGATGCTACCGGGTGCCATTGCCATAGTATCCCCGCTGATCATTGGCTTTTTACTCGGGCCGGAAGCATTAGGTGGTTTCCTGGCAGGTGCAACCGTAAGTGGTGTGTTAATGGGAATGTTCCAGAACAATGCCGGTGGCGCCTGGGATAATGCTAAAAAGAGTTTTGAAAAAGGTGTTGAGATTAACGGACAGAAATACTTCAAAGGTTCAGATCCGCATAAGGCTTCTGTTACAGGTGATACTGTTGGTGATCCCTTCAAAGATACTTCAGGTCCTTCCATGAATATCCTGATCAAGTTGATGTCAATCGTGTCCCTGGTGGTTGCTCCCACCCTGGCCGATATTTTCGATACAAAAAATTCTGAGGCAGAAGCAGCGAAACCGAAAACCGAGCAGTCTATACCAGTGACTGCATCTAAAGCGGCAATGAAAAATACCGCCGATTTCAAATAATTCTGCTTTGTGAGAGACAAATAAAAGTTCCCCGGGTACTGCTTCCCGGGGACTTTTGCATTCAGACCTTTGTATTCCAGTGATGAGCTTTCGCCGTCTTTGAACATTGTAGCTTTTTCTTAAATTTATACATGCCTCCTGCGATTCTCTATTATGCAATTCCGGGTTTCGTTCTGTTACTTTCCCTCGAGGCCTGGTTCTCTTACAGGGAAAACAGGCACCTGTATCATACACAAGATACCTGGGGGAGTTTGGGACTTGGGATCGGCAATGTGATTGTGGGATTTGCCACCAAGGCACTCATTTTCGGGCTTTTCAGTTTCCTCTACCAGTTCAGGATCTTTGACCTCGATGCCGGCACCTGGTGGTTCTGGGTGATATTATTTTTTGCAGACGATTTTTCTTATTACTGGTTTCACAGGATCTCACATAATGTCAACTGGTTCTGGGCTTCGCATGTCGTTCATCATTCTTCCAGACACTATAACCTGGCAGCCGCACTTCGTCAGACCTGGACGGGAAATGCCACGGGCTCATTTTTATTCTGGGCATGGTTGCCACTAGTTGGGTTTCATCCCATCTGGGTTTTATTCATGCAGCAGGTAAGCCTCATCTACCAGTTCTGGATCCATACTGAAACAGTTCATAAACTTCCCGGGATACTTGAATGGATATTCAATACACCCTCTCATCACAGGGTACATCATGGAAGCGACCTGAAATACCTGGACAAAAATCACGGAGGTGTTCTCATTATCTGGGACAGGATCTTCGGAAGTTTCCAGCGTGAAGAAGAAAGGCCTACTTACGGGCTTACCACTAATATCGAATCTTACAACCCTGTAGTGATCGCATTTAAAACCTGGGGCGACCTTTTCCGGCAGGCCTGGCATTCGGGTTCTGTGAAAAACGCCCTCCGGTATTTTATTCAGCCTCCGGGCTGGAGCCATGACGGAAGTACCAAAACTGTAAAAGAGTTGCGCAGGTTAAAGCAAATGCCGGGTGATAATCAATAAAAAATTTATGAGGCTCCTGACATTTGATGATAGTCTTTTTGAATTACTGCGTTTTTTTATAGCCTTTATATTGGGTATTCCTCCCTATGTACCATTTCATTATGGTATATAAAATTCCCATCCCTGGTTTTTCTACTGGTCATATCCTGTTGGTTGGAACATAACCGTAAATAATTTTAATGGATCCGTATTCGCTGGTTAAGGTATTTTACTTATTACACCAGATAAGCTGGCATTACACGTGCACAAGGGCAAAACAGGTTTTAAATTTGTATGCTCCGCTGTATGAATTTGCAATCGCCCGGCACAAAAAATAAAATGTCCTTATCCTCTTCTGTTGGAAGTTTAGAACATCCCTTGAGCTCGCCGCTGGTGCAGCAAATGCTTTCCATTGTAGATGATGGTTTTTTTATTCTTGATCATTCCCTCCGCGTAGTCTACTTTAATCACAATTCAAGACATCACCTCTGGAATTTTTACAACTTCATTTGTGAAGTGGGAGATTATGTTATTCCACTGTTACCAGAGAACAGGCGGGCCCCCCTTGAAAATTTTTTTAAAAGAGTATTGAGTGGTGAAAGCATCCGGTACACACATGAAATCACCAAAAAAGAAGGGCGCTCCATCTGGGTCGATTGTCACTATTTTCCTTTACGTGACAGCAAGGGAGAAATCAATGGAATCGGTGGCAGCCTTAAGGACATCACAGCCAAATACCAGTACCGCCTTCAGCTGGAAGAAAAAACCCGGGAAATGACGGATATCCTGGAAAGTATCGGAGATGGTTTTTTTACCATGGACCGAGATTATGTTATCCGATATGCCAACAGCCAGGCAGCCCAACTGGTAGGTCTCTCTCCTGAATATTCAATCGGGAAAAGCCTCAGGGATCTTTTTCCGAATCCTTCAACTGATAGTTTTTTTAATGGTTACCAGAAGGCATTCGAAACAGGGCAGCCTGTAAGAGTAGAAGGTTATTATGCTCCTCTTGATAAATGGCTCGATATTTCCATTTATCCCTCCAATGATATGCTCACCGTCTACGGCCGCGACATCACCCAGAAGAGAAAACTGGAAGAAAAACTTCTTGAACTGAAGCTGTCAGAACAAAAAATGGTGATCCAGGCTACTATTGAAGGACAGGAAAAAGAAAGAGAACTTTTGAGTAATGAACTTCATGATAACGTTAGCCAGGTGCTAACCACCACTAAATTATATCTTGAACTCGCAGCTGCTGAAAAGAACCAGTCACCTTCAGCACTCCTGCAAAAAAGTATTGATAATCTTTCTGCAGCCATCAATGATCTGAGGTTGATCAGTTATTCATTATTGCCTTCGACCCTCAATGATATGGGCATCATTGAATCCATCCATGAATTGATTGAACCTTACCGGAATACCAAAAAATTCGAAGTGATGTTTGCTCATTCAGGGGAGATGCAAAATTTATCGGGCACATTTAAGGTTAATCTTTTCAGGATTATCCAGGAACGGCTGCATAATGTGGCCATTTGTTCAAAAGCAGCCACTGTTAAGATCTGGCTGTCCTGTTCCAATGAAGTTGAACTATCCATCCAGGATGATGGAAAAGATCTATCTGCAGCTTCAGAGATTCATTTTGCCACGATCAGGAACCGAACTGAATTATTTGATGGTACTGCATCCATCAACCAGTCTCCTTTAAAAGGCACGCTCATCCACCTCGTCTTTCCTTTTAGTTCCTGCACCTGATCAATAAGATTTCTGCCTGGTTTTTGTTAATGATAAAAATACCTTGTTTTACTTCCAGGTCATTTGATCATGAATACACTTTTCCCTTTGGATGATATTTTCCCTGCCGGATTTTCCTACCAGGAAAATTTCATTACCAGGAAAGAAGAAATATTTCTAATGGATGCTGTCAAAAAAATCGAACTCCATCCTATGCTTTTCCAGGGGTTTGAAGCCAAAAGAAAAGTAGCCAGTTATGGTTATGATTATCATTTTGAAAACAGGACACTCACGAAAGGAAAAGAAATACCCCTTGTATTCGAACCGCTCATTCAAAAATTCGCAGATCAGCTGCATGTCGCTGCAGAGAACATCGCTGAATTACTGGTAACCGAATATCCTCCTGGTGCATTGATTAACTGGCACCGGGATGCCCCCCCATTTGATATAATTGCGGGGCTTTCATTGGGTGCAGACTGTATTTTTAAATTGAGACCCTATGAAAAATCTTTGCAGACCCGGAAAGCTGTCATATCCATTCCGGTTAACAGGCGTTCAGTATATGTTATGAAAGATGCAGCCCGGAGTGAATGGCAACACAGTACAGCGGCTGTTTCTCAAACCAGGTACTCGATTACGATCCGCACATTAAGACAGGATGTAAAAAAATGACATGAAATAAGATTCATTCATCATCCATTCCCAGGCATTGCCGTTCATCGTTAAATACTGTTAATAAAAATTAAATATGGTTGGACGATATTGTTCATACGAAATTGGTCGTATATTCGTCAGGTAAATGTTAGCTTATGTCTGCCAAATACGTTAAACCAACTGAAAGCGAACTCGAAATCCTTAATATCCTCTGGCATCGCGACCTTGCTACGGTAAGGGAAGTTCACGAGGAACTTGCCAAGTCAAAGGATGTCGGCTATACCACAACACTCAAACTCATGCAGATCATGCATGAAAAGGGCCTGGTGAAGCGTGACGAGTCCATGAGAACCCACGTTTATCAGCCAGCCGTTAACCGCGAAAAGACCCAAAAACACCTTTTAAATAAAATGATCGATTCTCTTTTCGGGGGATCATCCACTCAGTTAGTTTTGCAGGCATTAGGTAACGGGGACCAAAAGGTTTCCGCCGAGGAGTTGGAGAAGCTTCAAAACCTTATCAACAACCTGAAAAAACAGTAAACCATGGCCAACTGGAGCCAATCGCACATCCTGCACTCGCTTGGATGGGCAACCCTTAACAGCTTTTGGCAAATGGCATTGCTCTGGTGCCTATTTATCGGGGCAAACCATTTATTCCGATTTTCAGCCCAGAAAAAATACCAGTTTTCGGTGATCGCCATCATTACCGGTTTTACCTGGTTTGTGTTTACATTCATTTATTATTACACAAACAAGCCGGTAACAGCCCTGGCCTTTATTACAGATACCATCAATGCACCGGGTGAACTACTGAATATTTTCCTGTATTCAGCTTCCCTGGCTTATCTCGCTCTTTTGATTTTTCCTTCTTACAAACTGTACAGGAACTGGCGTTTCATTCGCGCCATCCGCAGGGAAGGATTACAAAAAGCGGATTACCAGTACAGGCTGTTCGTACAAAAGATCGCCAGCCGGCTGGGCATCAGCAAAAAAGTGACGGTATTTGTTTCCGAACTGGCCAGGTCTCCGCTTACGATCGGCTATTTCAAACCAGTGATCCTTTTGCCAGTTGCGGCTTTGAATAACCTGGGCACCCAGCAGGTAGAAGCCATTCTCCTGCACGAACTTTCGCACATCCGGCGTTTTGACTACCTGGTTAACTTCCTGATCAGCATTATCAACACCGTTCTTTATTTCAATCCTTTTGTGAAGATGTTCATGCAGCAGGTGGAAGAAGAAAGGGAAAACTGTTGCGACCAGCTGGTACTCCAGTTTGGCTATGATAAACTGGGTTACGCTTCTGCTCTCCTGACGCTTGAAAAATTATCCGCCCACCAGCAGGTGCTGGCCATTGGGGCGACCGGCAAAAACCTCCTCGTCAGCAGGATCGAAAAGATCGTTGGCCTGGAAAAGAAAAAATCATTTAAAAAATCACAGCTGGCTGGCATGTTCGCCGCTTTATTCTGCATATTGATGTTTAATTCCATCCTGATTATCAGGGAGACAAAAAGGGAAGACAGCGGCCTGTTTACATTCAATCCCATCTCAAATCCTTTCAATCTTTATGAAAGAGACCGTGCAGAAGTGATTGAGCCTGTTAATTCCGGCTTGGCCTCTAAAGAAAAACAGCCTGTTCCTGCTTTTGTTTTGAAGGACCTCTCGCATATCCAGGGTTCTGCAGCGCACAGGGAATCTTTTACATACGATATGAACTTAACAGTTGAAGAACCTATATCGCCGGCTCCGGGTTTCAGTTTCGTTGCCGCAGACGCGGTTGATGCTTCGCTTACCAGCGAGGAGAAAGAAACTGTTAGGACCATGGTTGAAAATACCCGCAAGGTCATCAGTGGCCTCCAGTGGAGTGAGATTGAAAAAACCATTGGTGATGTGCTGAGCGAGGAAGAAAAGCAAAAAGCAAAACAGCAATACCTCAGGGAACTGGAAAAAACAGTGGATTTCAAAAAACTTGAACAGAACCTGAAAGCGCAGTTCCAGCAGGTGGATATGCAAAGGATCAACAGCAACCTGGATAAGGCACTTACGATGATCCAGATGGACAGTGTTCAGAAAAATTACCAATCCATATTGGTTCAACTGGAAAAGGCCCGCGTAGCAGCCGATGCTTCCTGTGCGGTTGCAGCTTCACCACTGCCTGACCAGTCTGTAGCCGACCTGCAGCGGTCTACCAACGAAATGCGTATCAAGGTGGACAGCCTGAAGGCTTTAAGAAACCCTCGGAAAGTGGTCCGTCTCTGATCACCAGAACTCATTTAACCTTATATGAGACCGGGCATTGCCCGGTTTTTTTATGCCTTTTAAAGGAATGTCTCTACCAGGACAAGATTCTCCTGTTCTTACTTCTCTTTTTCATTTTGCTTGCTGTCCATTAAT
>CBDUBK010000123.1:0-6398 GCA_965365375.1 uncultured bacterium
CTGGAAACAAAACCGCTTCATCATCAAAACAACCGACTACGAATTTTTTTACAGACATTTTTTTTAGCTTTTAGCTTTTAGCTACTAGCTGCTAGCTGCTAGTATATACCTTAAGTTCAATCAATTCTTTAAAACGCCAGCCATTGGCCAATGGCCATAAGCCATCAGCTTCTAGTGTGCTACTTCCGCGGCAAACTTCTCCACAGGTTCCTCTTCCACCTTATCCATTTTCTCTTTATAGTTCTCACCGCTCTTCTTGAGGATATGCTTGATCTCCGCGATGGCGATCACCGGCATAAACTTGGAGAAGAGGAAGTAACAGGTGAAGAACAACCCGAATGTTCCGAGGTAAAAACCAATCTCCCAGATGGTTGGTGTATAATACACACTCCAGGAAGATGGCAGGTAATCACGGTACAGTGAAGTAACGATGATCACAAAACGTTCGAACCACATACCAATGTTCACGATGATGGACATGAAGAAGGTAACATAAATGTTCCTTCTCATTTTCCTGAACCAGAAGATCTGTGGTGACAGTACGTTACAACCCATCATGAGCCAGTAGCTCCAGCCATAAGGGCTTGACAGGTCCACACGGTTGTAGCGGAAAGCAAACCACTCGTATTCGGAAGCACTGTACCATGACATGAACAGCTCCGTTAAGTAAGCGATACCTACAATGGAACCGGTCAATACAATTACTTTATTCATTACCTCGATGTGCTCGAGGGTGATATAATCTTCAAGCGCCAGCACTTTTCTTGTTACCAGCAACAGTGTTTGCACCATTGCAAAACCGGAGAAGATGGCACCCGCAACGAAATAAGGCGGGAAGATGGTTGTGTGCCAGCCCGGGATCACGGATGTGGCGAAGTCGAAGGATACGATGGTGTGTACGGAAAGTACAAGCGGAGTTGACAAACCTGCAAGTACCAGCGAAAGCGCTTCATGTCTTTGCCAGTGCTTGGTAGAACCTGTCCATCCGAATGCAGCAACCCCGTAAAACATCTTCCTCCATTTAACCCTTGCACGGTCACGCAAAGTAGCCAGGTCAGGGATGAGACCAGAGTACCAGAACAACAATGAAACTGTGAAATAAGTAGAGATCGCGAAAACGTCCCAGAGAAGCGGTGAGTTAAAGTTCACCCAAAGAGGACCACGTGTATTTGGATAAGGCAAAGTAAAGAAGGCATTCCATACACGGCCCATGTGCCAGATCGGGAACTGGCCCGCGCACATTACCGCGAAGATCGTCATGGCCTCAGCCGCACGGTTCACACCTGTTCTCCAGCCCTGCCTGAAAAGCAAAAGGATCGCGGAGATCAGCGTACCCGCGTGACCAATACCTACCCACCATACGAAGTTGGTAATGTCCCAACCCCAACCTACTGTTTTGTTCAGGTTCCACTGGCCCGTACCCCACATTACTTCCATCACTACCGATAGGATACCGAAAGCCAATAACAATACGGAGATCAGGAATCCAATCCACCATAACCTGCTGGGCGCAGCCTCAACGGGTCGGCAGATATCTTCGGTTACCTGGTGATAATCCTTATTCCCTTCTACCAGTGCTGGTCTTACCTGCGATTCGTATTTGAGTAATGCCATATAGTAAAGCTTCGAGCTTTGAGCTTCGAGCTACGAGCCGGTGCTGGTAACTGTTGGCCTTTCGCTGTTATTATTGGTTCAACTATTTCTATTTATCCAACATGCTGTTTTTGCATGTTTTTGTTCTTTTTATTTTGCAGGGATTCCGTTTCGATCCTGTTTAAACCGGACACCCTTTAGTCCCTGCGGTTAATGTGCTTTCGCAGGTTCATTGCCTGGTGTCACAGGTTCGCCTGACTGCTGGTTCGCATGCCCTTCCGCACCTTTATGCCTTGGCGGGATCACTTCATCCGTGTTCCTGATCTTAGCCAGGTAATTGATGTTCGGTAAAGTGTGCAATTGCTCCAGCACATAAAAATTCCTGCGGGTATTGTTCTGGCGGATCTGCGCAACCTTTCCTTTCGGATCATTCACATTACCGAAAACAATGGCGCTTGTAGGACAAGCCTGGGCGCAGGCAGATTGAACTTCATCCGGACCAATAGCCCTGTTCTCCATCTTCGCGCGCAGTTTTCCTTCCTGTGTACGCTGAACGCAGAACGTACATTTTTCCATCACACCACGGCTTCTTGTAACCACATCAGGATTCAGAACCATGCGGGTGAGTTCATCATTCATCTGGTCAACTACCGCGTTGGTAGCACCTACGCCGCTCTTCGGTCCCATTTTACCATGGGTGGAAGCACCGGTATAGTCAGCCCAGTTGAAGCGGCGAACTTTATAAGGACAGTTGTTAGCGCAATACCTTGTACCGATACAACGGTTATAAGCCATCTGGTTGATACCTTCTGAACTGTGCATGGTTGCCGCCACCGGGCAAACGTTCTCACAAGGAGCGTTGTCGCAATGCTGGCAAAGCATGGGCTGGAAGATCACTGATTTCAGATCATCAGGATTTTCCTGGGCGCTTACATAATAACGGTCAATGCGCAGCCAGTGCATTTCATGTGCACGCAGTACTTCATTCTTACCTACAACCGGAACGTTGTTCTCGGTATGACAGGCTACCACGCAGGCGCCGCAACCGATACAGCTGTTCAGGTCAATGGACATACCCCATTTCAAACCAGGCTGCACGTGATCACCATACAGGGTTCCTTCCTTGCGGTAGTCACCGGTTCTTGGTGCATAATCCTTGTGCAGTTCTTCACGCCAGTGTTTGATTTCATCAGGACGTGCCATGTAGGTAGCAAGCGTTGTTTCTTTCAAAACCTCTGTGCGGCCTTCGTATGAATCATGCATCTGGATACGGGCAACTTTATGATTTCCCGTAGTGCCGTCTGATGTCTTAACGTCATTGGTGTAATCAATCGTTGTTCCATTGAAGCGGGCAAACTGGTAAACATTTTTACCTACACCCTTTCCTTCATGGATGGCTTTGGAGAAATTAGCACTGCGGCCATAGCCCACTGCCACCGCGATGGTATTGGCATCCATGCCTGGTACTACCATCACAGGAAGATTCTCAACTGTTTTGTTACCAACAGTCAGGCTGATTGTAGGCCTGTCCTGGTAGTATTCAAAATCAGTTCCTGTATAATTGATATCAAGTTCTTTTGCTTTTGCTGTTGAGATCAGCGCGTAGTTGTCCCAGGTTGCCCTCGTGATGGGATCAGGCAATTCCATCAGCCAAGGATTACCAGCCTGCTTACCTGTAAGCATGGCAACATTCTGGTACAATACCACTTCATTGCCAGCAGAAGGACGTTTGGCGCTTAGCGCTGCAACCGCTGCTCCCACACCTCCTGTATTCACTGAACCGGTTGGCACCTGTGGTGTGTTCACGATTCTTTCTGTAGTACCGGAAGTGGTGATGGTATCAGTTGTTGCCGCAGGTTGAGTTGCCGGAACCTGGCCAGTAGCCTGGTTGAGACCTGCAGTAACACCGCCGGGAATGGATAACCCATCCTGCAATGCTTTATCAAAAGCCTGCTGCCCGCCTAGTTTGCCGGTCCAGTAGGTTCTGAAATAAGTTTCGTAATCTGTATTGTTCCCGCTCCATTTCAGCAATGAGGTCTGGAATGGACGTGTTTTGAATAATGGGAAGATGGTTGGCTGCAGGAAGCTGATATAACCGGTTCTTGGTTCAGCATCACCCCAGCTTTCGAGGTAATGATGTGTAGGAATGCTATACTGGCAAAGCTCAGTGGTCTCGTCCAGTTTTTCATTGAAAGAAATAGACAGTCTTACCTTGGCAAGACCAGCTTTGAATCTTTCTGCATCATGGTATTCATAAACAGGGTTCGCACCATAGATCAGCAGTGCTCCCACCTGGCCCTGGTTCATTTGTTCAACCAGGCCTACCATATCCGCATCAATACCCTGGCGGGTGTTGATGCTTACACCGGAATCAATCGTAGAACCATAAGCACCGATGGCGCTGTTGATGGCATTCACGATGATCTGCACATTCACATCATTGCTTCCTGAAACTACGAGGGCCTGTCCACGGTTGGCCTGTATGGCTTTCACCGCGTTCTGGATACCTGTATTAAGTTTTGGATTGCTGATGGAAGGAGCATTCACCCCTGCCACACCAAGGGCAGCAGCGAGTGCCATTACTACCGCACCTGTTTCAGAAGGCCTGTGGGTATATCTTTCATCCGCTGAAGCTCCCGTCATACTCAGGAAGCTTTCAAACTGGATGTGTTTACTCATTGTTGGATTGGCTTCGTTGATCTTGCGGCCGTTTGCGTACTGGCGTGCAAATTCAACAGGTGAAAGCCAGGTACCCAGAAAATCGGCGCCAATGCTCACGATCGCTTTAGCTTTTTCGAAATTATAAGCAGGAAGCGCTCTTCTTCCCTGTGAAGATTCATTGGCAAGCAGCATACCGGTATAAGAAACCGCATCGTATTGTACATGGCGGCTGCCGGGATACCTGCCCAGGAATTCAGCAATAATTTGTTTGGTGGAAGGAGAGTTGATGGTACTGGTCAATAAAACCACAGGTCCGCTTACACCGGCAAGTGCCGCTGTGATCTGCTGGTCAACCTGGTCAAAACCTGGGATCTCCTGGAACTGTGCACCTGATTTACGCTTTGGATTGGTAAGCCGGTACATGTCATAAAGATCAAGAACAGAAGCCTGGGCGCGGGGTGAAGTTCCACCCTGTGTAAAAGGATAGAGTTCATTACCCTCGATCTTGATAGGACGTCCATCTCTTACCTTGACCACTACAGGAAGGGCATCGCCATCCTGTACATATGTGCTCGCGTAATATTTTGCTACACCAGGTGTAATGTTTTCAGGCCTGTTTACAAAAGGCATGGCCTTGCGTACAGGCACCTCGCAGCTTGCAGCCAGGGTGGCGGCAGCAGTGCTGAATCCAAGGTATTTCAGGAAATCGCGGCGGGGTGTTTTGGCATCGAGCAGTCCCTTACCGTCCAGGTCTCCAAAAGGCAGTTCCTCTCCGAATTCATCCTTCGTCCGGTTTTGCAACTCTAACCTGCTTTTCTCATCCAGCTGGGCGAAACTTGACCAATACTTTTTATCGCTCATAACTTTTTTTGAAGTTCGATTTGTTAGATAGGCCAATTGCCATTGGCCAATGGCTTAATAGTGGCATTTCTGGCATTCCAGTCCACCGATATCTTTCACACTTACACTGTCCATCTTACCATGCTTGATATCGTTATGGAATTTCTCGTAAATGCTGTAGAACCTGTTTCCTGAACTGTCGGTGTAATTGAAGTTAACTTTTGTATCGCGGTGACAGTTGACGCACCATCCCATGCTCAGCTCAGACATCTGTCCCACCTTATCCATTTCCTGGATGTTTCCGTGGCAGGTCTGGCAGGCAACATTACCCACTCTCGCGTGCTGGGCGTGGTTGAAATACACATGATCGGGCAGGTTATGGATCTTGATCCACTCTGGTGATTTGGCACTTGTGTTGGCCGGATCCCATTTGGCACCGGGACCTGGGGTAAAGCCGGCGTATTTGAATAATTTATTGATCTCGTCAGTACCGTTGATCTCTTTATCCCCGTCAAAAAGTTTTGGACCTTTTTCATAAGTGGTCACTACCTGGTGGCAGTTCATACAAATATTGAGGGTTGGAATGCCGGCATGCTTGCTTTCCCAGGCACCGCCATGGCAATACAAACAGTTGATCTGGTTGATGCCCGCGTGAACTTTATGGGAGAAGAAGATCGGCTGGTCAGGCTGGTATCCCTGCTGGCGGCCAAGGCCGATAGCACCCTTGCCAACATAATACCCACCCACTATGAAGAAGATCACTGCAAAAAGAGCGATGTAGATCTTGTTACGCCAGAACGGAACCGGTTCCGGGCGCATGATCTGCTCTTTATCATCAGAAAGTTTTTTGAGGTTGCTGTTCACCTGCATCAGGATCAGGGCCACCAGTGCAAGTATCAGGGAAATGATACCGAAGATCAGTGCACCGCGATTATCTGTTTCAGTTGAAGTGCCCTCTCCGCCACCGGTTGGCGCGGCAGGAGGAGTTTCAATATATTCTAATATGGCATCCACCTGCTCCTGCGAAAACTGCGGGAAGCTGGGCATGATCGAACCATACTGCTTTTGAAGATCTTTAGTGTATTGGGTAGTGGGAATAAAGGCTGCCGGGTTTTTGATCCAGGCATAGAGGTTGGCCTTATCCTCAGCCCATGGACCCCTTGTTGTAACTCCCCTGAGCGCCGGGCCGGAGAGTGCTTTATCAAGTCCATGGCAGCTTGCACAGTTATTCTGAAAAAGCTGCTGGCCTGTTTGCGCGATCCCCGAACTCATCAAAAAAAAGAAAAAAAGCCCTGTCAGTATTC
>CBDUBK010000124.1:0-6350 GCA_965365375.1 uncultured bacterium
ATGAAAGACATTTGATTGGTTACTTCATAAATCGTGCAAAAAGCCTTTTTATTGTCATTGGTCAGGGGCTTTTAACTTTATTTGCCTAAAATCAGTTTTCATGACCACCGGAACCACCATTACTTCGATTGAACTCTATAAACTTTTTATCCCCCTGAAAGAACCTTTCGTGATCTCGCTGGGTCCTATTAACGAGGTACAGAACCTGGTGGTGATCATCCGTACGGCTGACGGCTGCGCGGGTTATGGCGAATGCAGCCCCTATATGTCTATCAATGGAGAGAGCATTGATACCTGTTTCATTGTAGGGCAATATTTCGCACGGGTGCTCAGGGGTAAGAACGCAGTTGATATTGCCACCTGTATGGAGGTCATGGACCGCACCATTTATGGTAATACCAGTATCAAAAGTGCATTTGATATGGCCCTTCACGATGTGGCAGCGCAACATGCAGGCCTGCCTGTTTACCAGTTGCTGGGTGGAAGCAATAATAAAAAGCTGGAGACGGATATGACGGTGAGTATTGGTACACCGGATAAAATGAAATCAGATGCCGTAAGATTTCTCGAAGAAGGTTTTCCAGCGATCAAGGTAAAGCTGGGTGAGACCCTCGAAATGGATGTGGAAAGGATCAGCGCAATAAGGGAAGGGATAGGGATGGGCCACCCGTTGAGGATCGATGCCAACCAGGGATGGCAGACAGCTGACTATGCACTGGAAGTATTGAAAGCACTGGCACCCTTCAATATTGAACATTGTGAAGAGCCCATCGCACGTTACAGGTTTATGGATCTGCCAAGGCTCAATGCGGCTTCTCCCATACCCATCATGGCAGATGAAAGTTGCGGTGATGATCACGACGCAGAAAGACTGATCGCATTAAAGGCCTGCAGCATGTTCAATATCAAGCTGGGAAAGTCTTCCGGTTTTTATAAAGGATTAAAGATCGCGGCACTTGGCAAGCAGGCGGGCATGCATATGCAGGTAGGAGGATTTATGGAATCGAGGCTGGGTATGACTGCTTCAGCGCACCTGGCCCTGGCGAATGATCATATCCATCATTGTGATTTTGATACACCGCTGATGTTCACAGAAGATCCGGTGATAGGAGGTATAAAATATCTGGAAAAAGGCGTGATTGAAGTAGATGATGTGCCTGGCCTGGGTGCGGTGATTAACCAGGAATATTTGGATAGGGCGGAGAAGATTATTTTTTGATTTTTTTTACCCGGCCTTCGCTGAAGCTACTGCTGGCGCAGCGCCAAGAAAGAAGAACGCCAAGTTTAATTGACCCAATCCTTATGCCCCTTCTTTCTTGGCGGTAAAAATTTCAGTTACTTCTCGGCATCAACTTACTAAACACCACTTCAGGTGTTTCATAAGAAACCTTATCCTCCACCGTTTCATAACGGATGCTGCATAAAAGATCTCCCTTAAAATAAATGATACTTTCCCCGAGCTGGTTGATGATGTTGAATTGTTTTTTTTCTTCCTGTGTGGGTTTGTGTCCCAGGAAGTTGGTAATGACCTCATCGATCATCCTGTTTTTTTCCTCGGTTATTTTCAATAAGATGTTGTCCATGGACTTATTGGGTTTTTAGAATAATAGCAAGCAATAGGGGGGACTAGAGGGGGGCGGAATTAATGTTAAGGTAAGAAACTATTATGATCTTTCAGTCCTTTTGAAGAGAACCTCTCCTTAATAGCTGAGTGCTAATGGTTTTTAATTAGTCAGCGTCCTTGTAATGCCAAAGGTGAAGACAGGCATAGGTTCTGTAGGGTGACCATTTCCGTGAGATGAGAAGCATCTTTTCCCGCATCTGCTTTTTGTTGCTGTCGTCCAGCCTGTAGATCTTTTTCATGGCCATTTGAATACCATAATCATCCACAGCGAAAATATCTTCCCGGCCAAGTGTGAACATCAGTAACATTTCTACCGTCCAGCGGCCCACACCTTTTATCTGGGTGAGCAGGGTGATGATCTCTTCATCACTCATTTTTTTCAGACGGCTGTCTTTCAGATCGTTTTCCATGGCGAAGGCAGCTACATTCAAAACGTATTGTGTTTTGGCATTGCTTAAACCGATCGCTCTTAAGGTATCAAATGGAGTGCTGGCTATTTGGGCAGGCCTGGGTTCCTTGCCTCCATAAAGATCCAGGAAGCGCTGGAAGATCACTCTCGCAACCTTGGTTGAAAGTTGCTGGCTCATAATGGAAGCACAGAGCCGCAAACAGATATTCTTCCGGACAGTTAATTCAAATTCCTCGTGAGCCTCGATGTGTTTCGCGAGTTTTTTATCTTTTGCGAGGTGTGCCTTGTACGACATTTAAATTTTGCTGGAACCCAAATGATCAATAAGCTTTTCTTTTCACCAGGTCTTCTAAAACAGCCTGGTTGATCTTCACCGGGTATTTCTGTTTTAATGTACTTACCCAGTTCTTTTCGAGTTGCGCCTGGTAATCGTTGATCACCAAACCTCTTGCTTCTTCAAAACTGCGGGGTTCTTTTTTAGTGTGAAGTCTCAAGATATAGGCAAAAGAAGTGGACTGGTCTGTTTCATTCACAAGCAGTGTCGTGATAGTTCCGGGTTTCAATGCTTTTTTCCCGGGATTCGGAATCTGGGATAATTCAAAACGGCTTGAATCAGATGCTATATTCTCACTGAAGCTTGCAGCAAGGCTGTTCCATTGCTTGGGTGATTTCACCAGCTGGTCCCGGAAGGTTTTGGCAGCAGCAGGATCTGCCGCATAAAAGATCACTGCATCCGCGCTTTCCTTCCAGTTGTATTTTGATTTGTTGGCATTGAAATGATTTTCTAGGGCCGCCTGGTCGGTTTGTGCTGGTCCCCATACTTCTTTTTGCATGATCTCGAAGAAGAGATTGCCTTCTTTAAATTCATTGAGCTGCCTTGCGAAATCTTCATTGAATGATTCCAGGTTGTTCTGGTAATAATCCATGGCAAGCGCCTCCACAAATTCATCCATCAGCTGGGGATAGGTTTTCATGCCTGATCCATCAGATTTATAACGGAAGGCCTGTGCGAAACTGATCCAGTCAATTCCTGTTACAGCTCTTTCACCAACACGGAATAAAACAGTTTCATTAGTGATGGGAAGCACACGTCCGGGTGACTGGTAATTCAACATGCTGTCGGAAAAAGCCCAGAGCAGCTGCTGGTCATAGGCAAGAGGAGTAATCTTGATGTTTTTAGTTTTTTCCCTCACCAGGTTCCTGCGCATCACTTCCATTCGGTCGCTGTTTTCAACCCTTGCCTGCAGGGTTTGTAAAACTGCATCAGTTTTTTGAGTGGCAACAGGAATGCGGTTCAGTCTTTTTACAATATGGTAACCATGCGCGGTCTCGAATGGTTTGGTGAATGCGCCGTTCTTATCTAAACCAAAGGCCATGTTCTCAAAAACTTCATCATACTGGCCGGTACCAAATTCCTGCATCTGGCCATTGGCCGCTGCCGATATCACATCATTACTAAGTAAAGCAGCCAGTTTTGCAAAATCATCACCCTTCTGCAGTCTTGCATAAACAGAATCTGCCCTCAGCCTGATCTCGTTTTTCTGCTTCGCATCTGCATCCGGGGGATAAGCAAGCAGGATCTGTGCTGCCTGCATGCGGCCCCTTGCTTTTGATTCTTCCAGGTTCTTAAAAATATGGAAGCCTGCAGGTGACTGGTAAAGCTTTGAAACTTTTCCCTCCGGTGTGGAATAAGCCAGGTTCTCCAGTTCATAAGGCAAAAGAAAAACCGTGATCCATCCAATGGTACCACCATTTGTTTTTACAGAAGGGTCATTAGAATATTTACGGGCAACATCTTCAAATTTTGCGCCCTTGTTCAGTTCTTCCAGCGCCTGCTCCGCATGTTTGCGCAGGGCAGGATCAATCGGTCCGCGTGAACCTGGCAGGCCTATAAAAATGTGAGCAAGTTTAATTTCTTTCTGGGAACGCAGGAATGCTTCTTCCACCAGCTGGTCAACAGCTTTACGGTCCTGCAGGAAAGATGGAAGGATCTGCTGGCGCAGGTTGCTGAGATCAGAGATCATCTGTGGCAGTGTATCATAACCTCTTTCCCTGGCTTCTTTGATCTTGAGCCTGGAAGTGATGTAGAGATCAACATATTCCCTGAATGCAGCTTCGGATTTTGTGCCTGTGTTATTTTTTTCCCAGGCCCTCAGTAATTCAGGAGCGGTAACAGAATCTTTTCCGTAATAAAAAATGGTTTGTGCTGAAAGTGTAAATGATACCAGCACAAAAAAAGCAGTAGCCAGTTTTTTCATAGTTCCTTATTGGTTTTTCATGTGACCCAGTATCTCATCGATCTGGCCCACCGTCAGTTTTTTACCAATGATGTTCTTATTCTTGTCAAGGAGATACAAAGTAGGAAAACTTTGAACGTCGTACAACTGTGAGTACCCGGGTATGCCGGCATTCACCCTGGCCTGGTCTTCAGCCTTGGAATAGTACACATGTGTCCATTCATTCAGTTTATGATCACTGATGAAGGAATGCCAGTCCTGCTTTTTCCCTTCGGTTTCCCTTGCCAGTCCAAACAGTTTCAATCCCATGCCCTTCCATTTGGCATGATAGGCACTGTCAAGCTGCGGGATCACTTCCTTGCAATGTCCGCAGGTAGGATCCCATATGGCCACAACCACATAATTGGCATTGAGATCGTACAGGCTAACTGTTTTGCCCGCAGTATCTGTCAGTTGGATATCCGCAGCCGGTTTGCCGGTGATGTTGGCCATGAGGCTGTAGGCCCGGTCAGTAATGGTTTTTTTACCTGCCTCATTCAGCCACGGATAGGATTTATTGGAAAAATATTTTTCAAAAAGGTGAACGAATACCGCATCTTCCCACATGTATTTCATGTTGAGATAACGGTTAATAAATTTCACGAGGAGGAATCTTTCCATATCCTCGCTGGCGCCTGCAAAAGCCATCATGTGATCAATCTCTTTGATCACTGAATCCGCGGAAGGCACCACCAGCTGTTCAAAATATTTATCGATCCTGCTTTCGAAAAAAGGTGTGCGGGCCAGGCGGTCATCATAAAAATTGACACCATCCCAGTAATGAGATTTGAAATAACGGTAAGCAAAAAGAGAGTCCGTTTTCATCCGGGGATCATTTACAGGCACTTCAGGTTCTTTCATCGCATGAAGCAGGGTTGAAAGGATGCCATTGGGATCCTTGCTCATGATATCAGTGCGGTATTGCCTGATCTGTTTGTTCACTTCATCAAGTTGCGCAGCTATCCTGAGTGAATCTTCTTTTGGTTTGCCCATTTTGAGCCTGTTCAGCGAATCTGCTTTTTTGCCGTAGGCTGACATGAACTGCTGGTAAGCTTTGAAGGCGGTATTATCGGGGGAATTGGTAAAACGGATCTCGCGGATCTTGCCGGTATCGGCAACAATGGAAAAACGCTGGTTCTTATCGACCAGGATCTCGAAATTATGGGAGCGGTCCGGATATCCCACCAGGTAGATGCCGCCGCCCAGTTTCTTTTTGCCTTTGAAAACAGCTTCACTTTTCTCGTTCAGCAGGGCAGAATCCACTATTGGCAGTTGTTTGCCATAATAATGCCCGAGGTAAACGTACTGATTCTTAAAAGGTTTGAGGGTCACCTTGATCGCGTAGCCGTCCTGCGCGAAAACAGTCAGGGATACCAGGAGGGACAACAGGGAGGCAATTTTCATGTTCGTAAAAATACAGGAAAGGCTTTTGAACGTCCAGAGGACGGAGAAGTTTAAGATTCTTTTAGGCGGATCGGCAATAGCTAATGGCTGAGAGCCAATAGCCAGCCGGGTGGAATCCTTTATTTTTACCGGGTGAGGAGAAATAAGCATATCGTACTGGACGAAGTATTGGTGGAAAATTACGCGGCGGAAGGAAAATCCCTGGCGCGCCGCGATGGAAAAGTGGTCTTTATTGAAAACGTGGTACCCGGTGACCTGGTGGATGTAAGGCTTTCCAAAAACAAAAAGGACTGGGCTGAAGGTTACCCGGTGAAATTTCATTCCTATTCCAAAGAAAGGGTGATTCCTTTTTGCCAGCATTTTGGTGTTTGCGGTGGGTGCCAGTGGCAGATGCTGCCTTACGAAAAGCAGCTTCAGTACAAACAACAACAGGTGTGGGACAACCTGGCCCGCATTGGTAAAATGGCACTGCCGCAGATGCTGCCCATTGTAGGAGCGGCAGATGATAAATTTTACCGCAATAAGCTCGAATACACATTTAGTACGAAGGAGTTTACGGTGCAAAAACCAAAATCCACTCTAAATATCTCAACTGAAGAAAACAACGTACAAAGCCGGCTTGCAGAAACCGCCTTAA
>CBDUBK010000125.1:0-6335 GCA_965365375.1 uncultured bacterium
AGCGTTTCGGTACCCATAGTGAAAGGAAGAAGCCCGGCAACAACTGAAGCAGCTGATCCGGCTGATGAACCGCTTGATCCCTGTTGCAGGTTCCATGGGTTTTTGGTTTCACCGCCAAACCATTTATTATTATATGCCAGTGCCCCCAGTGATAATTTCGCGCAGAGTACGGCGCCTGCTTCTTTCAGTTTTGTATAAACGTATGCATCTTCATCAACCACCTGGTCCATGTAGGGTGTGGAACCCCAGGTGGTTTTGTAACCTTTTACCGCGAAAAGATCTTTCAGTCCATAAGGAATTCCATGCAGCGGCCCTTTATATTTTCCAGCTTTGATTTCCGCATCTGCCTGACTTGCCTGTTGCAATGCCAGTTCTTCTGTGAGGGTGATCACTGACTGCAGGGTATCACCATATTTTTTTAACCGAACCAGGAAAAATTCAGTCAGTGCAACAGAACTGATCTTTTTATTTTTTAGCAGTGATGCCAGTTGAAGAATGGAATAATAAGCCAGGTCATTTTCATTTTGGGGCAGCTTTACATTGGAAGGAATCATCCAGCTGATCTTTTGCTGTTTTGTGGGAATTACAAAACCAAAGGGTGCCGGTTGAAATGCAAAAGGATAAGACAGGTCATTTTTGGGATAACGCTGGTGCATACGCGCATAATTCCTTTTCCAGCTGAAGATATTACTGATCATCGAGTCTGCTTCAGCTGCAGTGAATTCCAGGTCATACAGGGAAGCGGATCGCTGTAACCATTCTATAGTATCCTGCCTGACCTGTGTAAAGGCCTGCAGACCGCAGGTTAAGGCCAGTATCAGGAAGAGCTTTTTCATAAGCAGAAATGTTATGGTCAAAGTAACCGAAAAAAGCCTAATTTTTTATTTCAATACGGTTTATGAATAAATGCCTTTTGTTTGTCCTGCTTGTTTTGTACTCGTGCAACCAGCCTGGGAAGCATTCAGAAAATAAAGGCCACGTGACTCCCGAAACTTATTTTTTAGATACCGCTGCAGGCGTAAAGACAGGAGGTGTAAGGATGATCCCCATTACAACCCCTGCTGGAAGTTTTGAGGTATGGACAAAAAAATTCGGTAACAATCCCCGGATCAAAATATTGCTTTTGCATGGAGGACCGGCAGGAACCCATGAAGGATTTGAATGTGTCGAAAGTTTTTTCCCGAAGGAAGGATTTGAATTTTACGAGTACGACCAGTTGGGATCTTATTATAGTAACCAGCCAACAGACAGTAGCCTTTGGACCATTGATAGGTTTGTTGACGAAGTAGAGCAGGTACGCAGGGCCCTGGCATTGGACAGTTCCAATTTTATTTTGTTGGGCCATTCATGGGGAGGGATACTCGCCATGGAATATGCACTGAAATACCAGCAACACCTCAAAGGACTGGTCATCTCCAATATGATGGCAAGTGCAACCGATTATGGCAAATACAGTGAAGTGCTGGCATCTAAAATGGATCCTTCTGCATTAAAAGAGATCAGGATGATAGAAGCGAAAAAAGATTTCGCTAATCCGCGGTACATGGAATTGCTGCTGCCTCATTTTTATAACAAACATGTAATGCGTTTGCAGGAATGGCCGGAACCTGTTAACCGCATGTTCAAACACCTGAACCCGGTGATCTATACCATGATGCAGGGCCCATCGGAATTCGGCATCAGCGGCAGGCTTGCGCAATGGGACAGGAAGGCGGATCTTCCAAAATTAGCAATACCTGTGCTCACCATCGGCGGGGCTCATGATACCATGGACCCGGAACATATGAAGTGGATGAGCACACAGGTCAGGAACGGACAATACCTCCATTGTCCCAATGGAAGCCACATGGCTATGTGGGATGACCAGCAAACTTATATGGATGGATTGACCAGGTGGATCCGGGAGGTGGATAAGGGGAGGTGATCAGGGTGAACTTCTTAAGCCAATGGCTATTGGCCTTTGGCTTTTGGCTTGCTTTTGGCCATCAGGCTTTGCTAGTATGCAGGTGGCTGCTCACAGCACGTATAATAATTTCCATGAGCTTCGTGGTTCCCTGTTCCGCATTGATGAAAACATAATGGCCGGGTCCTTTGGAGGCGATCTTATTGCCCGGTAATAACTGCATCAGTTCATCAATGGTGCTGAGTGTATATTCCGTGAAGAAGGGTGTGGGACGCACGGATACCATGGCATTAAATGCCCGGCCCTCATACTCGAAGTATATGTTGAAGATGCGTGCCATAAAATTTTTGTCCTTGATGCAGGGGTGAGCATGGGCTCTCTATCAGCAAAAAAAATCTACTGTTAAGCTACAAAATTCCGGGCTTTTTTTATTGGAAAACCAGGCAATTTTTTATCAGACCTGGACGCCTTTCAGGAAATGCGCATGTGTATAGTCCACTACATCAACCAGGTTTTTTGATTTATCATAAACAGCCAGTTGCCGGTCCGCGCCGGTGCCTTCCTGCAGGATGTTATGCACAAAATTGAGGCGGTGTCTTGAGCCCAGTTCGTCCACCACGTCATCAACAAAATCGAGGAGTTCATAAATGAGAAAGCGGGTATTGATCTCTTCTTCCTTGCCAAAATCAACCAGGAGTCCATCAATACCATAGCGGCTGGCCCTCCATTTATTTTCATTGATCAGGTGACGTGAGTATTGAATAAAATTCTGGTTTTGTACACGCAGTTTGTAGATCTTGGCGCAGATGGCCTGGAAGAGCGCGGCGATCGCTACCGTTTCATCCACGGTCATCGGCACATCACAGATCCGGAATTCAACGGTATTGAAGAAAGGATGTACACGCAGGTCCCACCAGATCTTTTTTGCATTGTCAATACAATTGGTTTTCATGAGCAGCTTCACATAGTTGTCGTAAGACTCGATGCTTTCGAAAACTTCGGGTATGCCTGTACGTGGGAACTTGTCAAAAACTTTTGTACGGAAAGATTTATAACCGGTGAGCCTTCCTTCCCAGAAAGGAGAGTTGGTGCTCAATGCATAAATATGCGGCAGGAAATACCGGGTTGAATTGGCGATATGGTTGGCCATTTCGCGTGTTTCCATGCCCACATGCACATGCAAGCCAAAAATGAGATTGCTGCGTGCTGCTTCCTGCAGTTCGTTCACAATTTCATTGTAACGCACATGATCCGTGATGAGCTGTGATTCCCAGTGACTGAAAGGATGGGTGCCCGAGGCCGCCATGGCAAATCCAAGGCTGTCCGCGATATCAGAAATGGTTTTGCGCAATACAGATACATCCTTATGCGCTTCATCCACATTGTTGCAGATATCCGTACCTACTTCCACCACGGCCTGGTGCATTTCAGCCTTTACTTTGTCCTTGATAATTTTCTGGCCTTCCTGTACGATCTTCTGTTCATGACTCTTTAATTCCCTGGTCTGGGGATCAATCACCATGTATTCTTCTTCTATGCCTAGTGTGAAATGTTTGAAACTGATGTGCATTGAATTACTGGATATTTTAATAATCAGATAAGTGGCTGGGCGGAAGCACTGCGTTTTACAAATTCACCCCAGGTTAAATTAAGCTGGCCTTCCTTGTGTTTTTGTGCCTGTTCAATGGCATAATTGGCCGCAGTTTCCACCACCCATTCAAAATTTTCTTCACCAACACCTGAGCGTTCTGCATCGGGAGCGGGGTTGCCAAAATCAATAGCATAAGGGATACCGTCACGCAAAGCCAGTTCCACGGTATTAAAATCATAACCGAGATAATGGTTGATCCTTAATACAATTTCTTCCATCTCCTTCAGCTTTTCGGGAGTGGGTTTAAAATCGCTCTGGTATCTCAGGTGATGCGGGTTGCGTGGATCATAAGGCATGATACGTACATGCTTTCGGCCAATGCAATAGCAGCGGTAATATTCTTCAAACACAATCTCTTCCTGCAGCAGCATCACCAGCTGTTCGGTTTCTTTGTGTTTCTGGTAAAATTCATCCATGTTTTCGAGGCGGTAAACATTCTTCCATCCGCCACCTGCATAAGGTTTCATGTAGGCGGGAAATCCTACATAATTAAAAATTCCTTCCCAGTCGAGCGGGTAAGCAAGGTTGGAGAAAGATTCACTGGTAGTATCTGTGGGTAGTTCGTAAGAGGGGAGGATCACGGTTTTTGGAATAGGTACATCCACCTGTGTCATAAGGCAGTTGTTGAAATATTTATCATCAGCACTCCACCAGAATGGATTGTTGATTACTGCTGTTCCGGTAAGCGCTGCATTTTTCAGCCAGGTACGGTAAAAAGGAACGTCCTGTGAAATACGGTCAATGATCACTGCATATCCGCTCGGGTCTCCCTGCTTTGCTTTATCGATCCTTACAGGTTCCGCGGTGATGCCATCAATTCCCTTGCTGTTCACTCTTTCAATAAAAGCCATGGGAAAAGATCTTTCCCTTCCGAATAATACACCTATTTTTTTCATGCTGCTGGTTTATGGGTGATGATGTGACTGATGGAATTAAAATCCCTTGTTTCTTTTCAATACACATTTCCGTACAATATAAATCAATCCATGTATTTATGATGAAGCACAATCCATTATTTTTGACCGCATGCTGATTGAAGATTTACGAAACCTGGTGGTGGAACAGAGAGCCATTGCATCCAGGTTTTTGAAGAGGTATGTGATCATAGATTTTTATCTTCCTAAAAACACACCACCCGACCAACTCTCCCTGTTGCTGATCAACGATGGCCAGAACCTGGATGAGATGCCACTTGCAATCATGCTCGACCAGCTGCTTGAATCCGGCCAGGTGCAACCGGTACTTTGTGCAGGTATTCATGCGGGCAAGGACAGGAAAAATGAATATGGCACCGCATCGGTAGCTGATTATGAAAAAAGGGGATCAAAAGCCGGTGCTTACAACCATTTTATATTGGAGGAACTGCTTCCTTTCATTCATAATGCTTTTGCCGTGAACAGTTTCAGGCAAAAAGGCTTCGCGGGTTTTTCACTCGGGGGATTGACCGCTATGGATATGACCTGGCACTATCCTGATGTATTTACCACTGCAGCCATTTTTTCAGGTTCACTCTGGTGGCGCAGTAAAAGCCTGGAGGATGATTATAACGATGCGACCGACCGCATCATGCACCAGCTGGTGAGGGAGGGTTCGTACCAGGCAGGACTGAGGTTTTATTTCACAACAGGTTCACAGGACGAAACAGCTGACAGGAATAACAATGGCATCATTGATTCCATCGACGATACCCTTGACCTGATGAAAGAACTGGAGCAGAAAGGTTATGACCGCGAAAAAGATTTACACTATATCAATTTTGAAGATGGCAAACATGATATAGCTACCTGGGGCAAGGCAATGCCGGGATTTTTGTTATGGGGGTTTGGGAAAGAAGTTGATAGTCCATAGTCCATAGTCCATGGACCATGGACCATTCGTCACTGGTTGGACTTCCTCAGATTATCCGAATAAGAGACGCACACCATGGTCCATGGTCTATCGTCCATGGTCTTCCACCATAAAAAAACCCCGGGATCTCCCGGGGTTTCTATTTGGAAATAATCTTCTTAGTTGAAATTATATCTCAAACCAAACTGCATGAAATAGGTGGAGAAGATACTCACGTTATCCCTGAAGGTTTCTGTAACAGGGTGGTTCCTGTCCATCTGGAGCCAGAAAGTAGGCCTTGCAGTTGTGCTCACTGACTGAGGCACAAGCAGTGAAGGCGCATTCACAGTTTTCAGTTTACCCCAGTCAGAGTTGATGAGGTTACCGAAGTTGAAGATGTCAAGTGTGAACTGGAGAGTATTGCGGTTCTTTCCGATGTTCATGAATACATCCTGGATCACTTTCAGGTCAAACTGGTTTCTCCATGGGAATTTCGCCCCGTTTCTTTCAGCATATTGTCCTTTGCGCTCTCTCAGGTATTTATCCTGGTCGATGTACTGGAAGAACAAGGCGCTTTGCTGGGCGGCTGTGTAAGCAACACCACCTGTTGCAGCAGAAGCAGGCCTGTCTACAAAAGTGATCTCAGATGGATCTCTTGGAATGTAGATCAGGTCGTTGGCTGTAACACCATCCCTGTTGAAGTCAGTGGAATACAGGTAAGAGAAACGGCCCTGGGATGAACCTTCATAGAAAAGAGAAATGGTTGTTCCCAAATGTTTCAGGTATTCTTTCCTGTAAGAGATCACACCCACTACGCGGTCAGGTACAACAAATCCTGCAGTTCCCAGTCCCGGATCGTTAGGGCTCTTGTAAGTAGGAGTTCCCTGCCAGGCGGTAAGCGGCTGGTCACCACCACCATCAAACATGTTTTCTGCAATTGATTTTGTATAGGCA
>CBDUBK010000126.1:0-6333 GCA_965365375.1 uncultured bacterium
TTCGATATGGAAATTCCTGTTGAAATAAGTTTTTTGTCCATGTTTTTTTTCACGTACATGGTTGGCGAGGGCACCCAGGTAGGAAAGGGAAGCTTCCTCGAAAAGGAAGATGCCTTCACCAGGTGTGAGCCTTTCTCCTGCATATATTTTTTCAGCGATCTGCTCCAGCGTTCCGCCAATTGAACCGGCTGGTATCTTCGGTAAACTTTCTACTGTCATTTGTTTCTTTTCTGGTTCCGGAAATGGAACTACAAAAATAAGCCTCCCGGGTGAGGGGAGGCTTATGAAGTTTATCAGGTAGAGGGAGAGCCTTTGGCTTTTAGCCAATGGCCATTGGCCAGTTTATAGCTTGATCACTCTCTCCGACACGTTTTTGCTTTCATCATCATATCCCAGCTTTACCAGGTAAACACCAGACGCCATCATGGACATGTTTACATTCTGCACATTCAGCGCATTCCCGTTGAAGGAACGCTGGTAAACCAGTTGTCCTGCGGCATTGTAAACATTAATATACCTCAGTGTTGTTGGCGGCTGGATATGCCAAACGTTGAAACTGCTGGTAAATGGTGAAGGAAGGATCATGTATCCATCCTGTTTCAGCCTGTCAGGCAGGATGCGGGTGGTGAGATTTACATTATCAATAAAGATATTGTTCTCGAAGTTATTCGTGGTCCTGAAGAAGACCATTACGGGGCCATCACTTCCCAGCCCGGTCAGGTCAACCTGCTCACTTCTCCAATGGGCTGCTGTTGTCGGGAAAAATTCCACCGGCGTCGTACTCGGCTGGGTTACAGTTTGCAGCTGGTCACCCCATTTTTTATAAACCGAAGTAAAGCTGTTGCCGCAATCCTTGCTCACCAGCACTTCCAGAGTATCCAGTGGAAGGGAAGGATTACCGGGATAAGAGAAGATGGCTGCAGCCACATCAAAGCGCAGGGTAACCGAATCAACACCTGTAAAGGTCACATTCGGTGTTACCAGGTCATCGGTCTGTCCGCTCAGCAGGTAATTGAAAGTATTTACATAAGCTGATCCCGCATTCATATTTCCACTGGCATGCCTGTTCCAGCTGATGCCTCCGTCAGGATTCACAACCGACCACCCGGCAGGGGGGAACGCAAGAGGGGCAAATGATTCTGTCAAAGGCGCTGCTACCGAACCTGCGATATAGAAAGTTCTGGTAAGCGTATCATTAAAACGGTACTGGTCACCTGTACCGCTGACGGTAACCGGCTCCAAAGTATATACCTGCAAAGTATGTGCGCCTGATCCTGTAAGAACGGTCACAGGCAGTGCAAAACTTCCTTCAGCGTCACGAACAATATTGAGCCCGTTAACCTGGCTGGTTACCGGGGCGCCATTGTCAATGCTGTAATGGATCCTGACACCTGTAATGGTCTCCGATCCTGTATTGCGGATCGTAACATTAGGGGCCACATTGCCGCCACAGATCACACCTGAAGGCTGGTTCAGTTTTAATAATGTTACATCACGGTCATACAAGCCGGTGATGTTGATATTATCTACAAACACATTATTGCCGTTACGGTTCGTGTTCCTGATCAGCACAGTTACACTTCCATTGGCTACAAATGCACCACCGATCGCGATTCTTTCATTTCTCCAGTCATTGGCTGCGGCTGTAGTATAAGCCGTGTTGGAACTTCCTGCTGTTGAGAGGGCAGTACCCCATTTTTTATAAACAGAAGTATAAGTATTACCGCAATCAGTGGAGACCATCACATTCAATGTATCATGGTTTGCTGCATTCGGCCAGTTTTTATGCGCCAGGTCAACACGGATAACCAGTGAATCAGCCCCGGCTACATTGATAAATGGTGAGCGCATGTCGTCCGGTTCATTCAAAGCATCATTGGTGAAATTGTCAATGAACGCAGCATTATTACTGTTCCTGCCCGGCTGGCGCCTGATCCAGGTATTGTCGCCGTCAGGGTTATTGATCTGCCATCCATCAGGAGGGAAGAACAATTCAAAACCTTCCGTTAACGGTGGATTCACCAGGTTTACAACAGAGAAGGATTTATTGAGTGTGTCATTGCTGGTCTGCGTTTCACCGGTTCCGGATACCGAAACGGAATTATAAACAAATGCCCTGATATTCCTGTTGCCCGCAGCCATGGGTGCAGACTGGTTCAGCGTTACAGTTACAGATGCTCCCGGTGCCAGGTTCTGGCCGGTGAAACTCGTAGTGACAGCAGTACCATTGTCGATCCTGTATCCCACATTAAATCCTGTGACGGTTTCAGCACCGCTGTTCAGGATCGTTACCGTAGGTGTTACCAGTGGAGAACATGCAGTAGCCCCGGGATTGTTAATGGAAACAAGGCTGATATCCCTGGCTGACTGTTTTTGAATATTGATATTATCAATGTAAATATTATTGCCCCACCTGCTGGTGTTGCGGAATACAACGATCACATTGGGATTGGAAAGTAAGGGACCACTAATGCTGATCAGTTCTGTTCTCCAGTCGCTGTTTACAGGATTGAGATAATTGGCATTGGAAGCGCCTGCTGTTGCAAGTGCAGGTCCCCATTTTTTATACACGGTCTGGAAACTGATTCCGCAGTCGTTTGATACCAGTACTGAAAGTGTATCATAAAAATCAGGGTTGGGATAATATTTATGCGCCAGGTCGAAACTGATATTGAGTGTGGTTACACCTACTGTAGATATAGCGCCGCTCCTGAAATCATCAATATTATCAGTTGCATCATCTGTAAAATTATCGATCCACATGGAAGCGGAACTGTTCCTTCCAACATTGGTCCTGAGCCATTGAAATACATCACCGTCCGGATTGGACCTGGTCCATCCTGCTGGAGGGAAGGTGGCTCCTTCAAATCCTTCTGTGATTGGAACTGCGGCACCCACCAGCAGTGTTGCCGAAGATGTTGCCTGGTTATTGGTAGCATTACCATCAGTTGCTCCATTGGGAGCTGAAGTGGTTGCTACCAGGTTATTGTTTCCATTCACAAGCGTAATTGCAGGAAGACTCACATTCGTTGCTGCATTAGGAGCGAGATTACCCGTCCACGCAAATGCAGCCTGCGCATTTCCGTTAACTGTAAGGTTGATCAGAACAGATGTCAGCGCTGCGGATCCATAATTTCTCAAGGTTACCACCGGAGTTACAGCAGGCGCACAAACAATGCTTCCATTCACAGGCGTTACAAAAGCTGCAATGCCCGCATCATTGGCAACAGGTACCAGTGACTGGCAGCCCAGGGATGTGAGCAGGGTATTTCTGTCCGAACTGTTATTGAGGGCTGTTTCCATACGGGTGACCTGGTTGCCTGTAAAAAGTAACATACAGCGGTCATCAGCATAATCCATATGGTTTTGCCACATTACCCCGGGTCCTGTGGTGCTGCAATTATCGAGGATGGGAAAAAAATCAGGACATCCGAAATTAGGTCCGTCAGTTGGTGGGGTATCTGCGCAACCGTCACTCAGGGTACAGGTTGGATTACCATTGTTATTGGGTCCCCAGGTATGATCAAGGTTAAAGAAATGCCCGATCTCGTGAACGGCAGTTTTACCATGGTTGAAATCACTATAATGATAGCCGCCTGCATTGGAACCGGGACCTGATCCAAATGCGCGGTAATCCACTACATAACCAATGTTCTGGTGACCCGGAGGCCAGGTACCAGGCTTATACGAAAAACCGAGTGTGCCGCTGCCGCCAAAACTTACCACCCACATATTGAGGTATTGCTGCGTGTTCCAGGGAGTGGCAACAGAACTGGGGTGCTCACTGCTGATGGAAAAATCAACATTGCTGGTCACCCTTACAATACCATTGGTTGAAGCGTTAGCCGGGGTTCTTTTGGCAAGACAAAAACGGATCTGGCTTCTTGCATAACGGTCACGGAAAGGTTCATATACACGGAGACTGTCACCGCCGGGTGCGTCACCATAATACCAGTTGAGCGTATCGATCTGCCTTTGTACCATGGCATCGGTCACTAAGTTGGGATTGGGCAGCGCGATATGCACAACTACGGGTATATAAGTAATGGCTGTGGTCTTAAAAAGACGTGCGTTGGGATCATTCATGAACTGGCGCACTTTATCATCCAGTTGCCTCCGGTTATTTTCATACCGGATCTTAGCCTGCGGATCTTTGCTGAACAACTCCTGCATCTTTTCCTCGGTAATACAACGTTTGATTTGCTGGGCATTCAGGTACTGGGCAAACGGAATTATAAATACGAAGGCCAGCGCGATAAATTTTTTCAAAACAGTTTGTTTAGTTGTGAATGGGAATTCCGGTTTTTTAGGGCCTACAATAATAATCCATACAGGCCTATTTTTAAAATAAAGATGACCGCAACGGATTTCAGTAAAAAGGGCGGGAATCCATGATTTTAAACGGTAAAAAGCAGGAAGCGGTTGGTCCTGCAGGCCTTCATTTTGTTTTTTGGGTTTAAAAAAAATATCTTTCCCCGGAAATGAGGAGCAGAACCTGCTTTTCTTCAATAAATATCCAGCTTACTGCATAAAATGATTGGTTAATGAATATCAAGACGCGGCTTACGGTAATGAGTTTTTTCCAGTTTTTTGTCTGGGGTGCCTGGCTGATCACGATCGGTACCTATTGCCTGAATGCAAAAGGTTGGACCTTCCCGCAATTCGGAGCCATTTTTTCAACTCTTGCGCTATCATCACTTTTTATGCCTGCTTTGACAGGGATCATTGCCGACAAGTGGGTTAATGCTGAAAAAATGTATGGCATTCTGCACCTGTTATATGGCGCCATCCTGTTTTATGTTCCGCAGGTGAATGATCCCGATACTTTCTACTACGTCATCTTCGCAGCAATGATCTGCTACATGCCAACTATTTCTCTTTCTAACGCTATCGCCTACACGATTTTAAAAAGGGAAGGGCATGATGTGGTCAAATCATTTCCGCCCATACGTGTATGGGGCACAATCGGATTTATCGTTGCAATGTGGGTCACTAACCTCACCGGCAGTAAGGATAATGCCAACCAGTTTATTGTGGGTGGGGTAGCTGCCATATTCCTTGGATTATTTTCATTCACGCTTCCGAAATGTCCGCCACCAAGATCAATTGCCAGGGGTGCAAGCTTTATTGAACAACTGGGTTTGAAGGCCTTCAGCCTTTTTGCCAATTACAGGATGGCACTCTTCTTTATTTTCTCTATGATGCTGGGCGCCGCGTTACAACTTACTAATATGTACGGTGATTCTTTCCTCAGTGGATTTGAAGGCAATCCTGCATATGAAGAATCTTTTGTGGTAAAATATTCCACCATCATTCTTTCTGTTTCACAGATGTCTGAGACACTCTTCATCCTCACTATTCCATTTTTCCTGAAACGGTTTGGTATCAAGAATGTGATGTTGTTCGCCATGCTTGCCTGGGTATTAAGGTTTGGATTTTTTGCCTATGGTGATCCATCACCCCTGGGTACAATACTGATTATACTCTCATGTATTGTTTATGGAATGGCCTTCGACTTCTTTAATATTTCAGGTTCTCTTTTTGTGGAGACGAATACGGATCCGGGAATCAGGTCAAGTGCCCAGGGCCTTTTTATGATGATGACAAATGGAGTAGGTGCCTGGTTGGGAAGCAAGGTTAGCGGGATCGTTATTGATGCTTATTTCATTGCCCCTGATGGTGGCAGGGACTGGCAGGGCATCTGGCTGAGTTTTGCCGGCTATGCGCTTGTAGTAGCCATTCTGTTTGTTGTGCTCTTCCGGTATAAACATACCGCCAACAGTGAAGGAAATGAAAAATCTATTTCACTTTCACATTGAGCCGCAGACTTTAAGTTGAGTGCTGCAAAACACCACACATCGAATGAAATTATGCACAAGAATCCTGAACCCTGAACCCTAATCCTTGATCCTGTTTTGAACATTCACTAAATAAAAAAATCCCGGTCAGTGACCAGGATTTTTTTTAATTCGGGATATTAATTAGCTCAGGTGCGCTTCTATCTTTTTTACAAAATTACCTTTCGGCTGGGCACCTACCAGTTTGTCAACTACCTGGCCATTCTTAATGAACAGGATAGCAGGAATGGAAGTGATGCCATAGTTCATGCTCACCTGCGGATTCTCGTCAACGTTGATCTTTCCAACATTTACCTTGCCCGCGTATTCTTTTGACAGTTCATCAATCACCGGACCGATCGCACGGCAGGGGCCGCACCATTCCGCCCAAAAATCAACCACTGTAAGTTTATCTGAACTGAGTACTTCTGTTTGAAAATTTGAATCTGTGAATGCTTGTGCCATAATTGTATTTATTTAATAAGACAAACGATAA
>CBDUBK010000127.1:0-6254 GCA_965365375.1 uncultured bacterium
CATCAGCAGTCCATTCACGGCCTGCCTTTGGAAAATTATGTTTGAAACTGATCTGGGAATTGGAACGCCTGTGCTGGTTCTCTGAATTATTGAAACGCTCAAGCAGGGAATCAACAGAACCATTGTTACCAAGATCTGTAAGGATCCTGCTGGTATTTTCAGGGTTCATGCTGAACCTTCCAAAACCCTGGGCAACCGTGAGGGTATTACGGTTGTCAATGAAATAATCAAATCCAAAACGCCCGAAAGCCATCGTCCCATCCATCACGCTTTCATCATCCTGGCGGGAAAAGAAAGGGTTACCATAAAAATTGGTTCTTTCTGTCCATCCCTCACCAATTGATCTTCTCTGCATCACCATGGCATTGGCAAATACATTGATCTTGTTCTGCCTTACATTGATATCACCACCGCCACCGATACGGCCCCTTGAATCAACATTAAACCTGATATTACCGCTATAGCCAACACGTTTGTTCTTTTTCAAAACGATATTCAGGATACCGCTGGTTCCTCCAGATGCATCAAACTTTGCAGAAGGGTTGGTGATGATCTCCACACTTTCGATCGCATCCGCGGGGATCTGCTCGAGGGTAAGATTGGTAGGACGGCCATCAACAAAAATCTGGGGAGCATTATTTCTAAGAGTAACGTTACCATCAATATCCACATTAAGAGATGGAACATTTTTCATGATATCAACGGCAGTACCACCGGCTGATACAAGATTCTTATCCACGTTGAAGATCTTTCTGTCGATACCCATAGAGAACAAAGGCTTGCTCGCAGTAACTGTTACACCACCCAATACCTGGTTGTCTATTTCAATTTTGATATTACCCAGGTCCTTATCCAGCATGCTGAGCATGGCTGAAGGATCATTATTACCGTTCCTGTTTGGCATTTGAAAAGCAACGGCCTGCTCAAATGGAACATAGCCGATACCGGTAACTTTTATTTTGTACCGTCCCATCACAGGAACATTTTCAAGGCTGAAATCACCGGATGGAGTAGTGAGCATCCCGGTTACAATTACTTCTGAAGGCTTTTTGGTTACGGAATCCATTTTAGTAGTAACAAGGGTAACAGAAGCTGCTTCTACACCTTTGTTGGATCCATCAACGATTTTACCATAGAATCTTCCATTGATCTGCTGACCGCCTCTCTGGCCCGGCATCTGGCTGAAGCCTGTACAGGCAATGATGCCGCACAGAGCCAGTGCTAAGATTTTCTTCATGTGCATTAATTATTAAGGCTGCAAAGGTAGTTTATGAACAGGGTGAAAGGGTGGTCATTAACCTTATTTAACACCAAAAAGTTGATGAACGGTATGTTAAATATCTGGTATCAGGTGGGTGTTTTTAAAACAAAAAGCTTTCGCGAACGAAAGCTTTTTGGGTGGCTAACCGGGTTCGAACCGGCGACCCCCAGAACCACAATCTGGTGCTCTAACCAGCTGAGCTATAACCACCATGGGGAGCGCAAAAATAATGATTTGCGTTCATGAAAAAACACATGCAACTAATTTCTTTGAAGTTCTTGCCAATGGCTAACGGCCATTAGCCATAGGCTGTTGATTTCCATTCATCCAAAACTGTTGTTAAAAGGGACAGGATACATATAAAGCATGTTTTTTAGCCTAAATTTGGATGAGATGCTTAAAGCATATAAATACCTGACAAATATGAAGAGACTACCGTTAGTGATTGCGATGTTGATTGCCGGGATCTTCCTGGCATTCCAGACGATGGGTACATCCAATTCAAATCCACCATCCAAGTATGAAAAAATCCTCCAGATCGTTGGTGAGATCCTTGCACAGGGCCATTACAGCCCCAAGGATATCAATGATGAATTTTCAAAGAAAGTTTACAACAAATATTTCGAGGAGCTTGATTCAGACAAAAACATTTTCCTGAAAGAAGACCTAGCCGCACTCAGCTCTTTTTCAACAAAGATTGATGATGAGATCAAAGGTGCACCGGTCCAGTTTTTCCTGGAAGCGGGAAAGATCTTTAATAAAAGAACCGAGGAAGTTGCTGCTATCTACCAGGAATTACTGGCAAAACCTTTCAGCTTCACTACCAATGAATCCATCGTAATGGATTCTAAGAAAACTGATTTTGCCGGCAGTGTTGCTGAGCGCAAGGAAAAATGGCGCAAGTACCTTAAGTACATGACGCTTCAGCGGTATGTAGAACTGGTTGAAGCCAGGGAAAGCAATAAAGGCAAGGAAGGTTTTGTAGTAAAAACCGATGCGGAACTGGAAAAAGAAGCCCGTGATAAAGTAAAGCTTGCCATGGACCGCATTTTCGAACGCTACCGTTTGAAATTTAATGATGATGATAAATTCAGTGTATATGTGAATACCATCACTTCCATGATGGATCCGTATACTGAGTTCATGCCTCCTGTTGACAAACGCTATTTTGATGAGCAGCTGAGCGGATCCTTTTATGGCATCGGTGCGCAGCTTACTTATGACGAAGGCAACATTAAGATCGCTTCTGTACTGCCGGGTGGACCTGCGCAAAAATCAGAGCAGGTTGAGGTAGGTGATGCTGTTGTTCGTGTTGCACAGGGCAGGGACAGCGCAGTTGATCTTACAGGTTACAGTGTGGAAGACGCTGTAAAGATCATCCGTGGTAAAAAAGGAACTGAAGTCAGACTCACCCTCCGCAAAAAAGACGGAACACTGAAGACACTTAGCCTGGTGCGAGATAAGATCGTGCAGGATGAAGCATATGTTAGAAGCGCCGTGATCAATGAAGGCACTTCAAGAATCGGTTATATTTTCCTTCCTGAGTTCTATGCCAATTTCGAAGATCCTTCCGATCCTCACCGCAGCTCTGTGGATGTGGCCAATGAAGTAAAGAAACTGAAAGCAGAAAATGTGGATGGTATTGTAATTGACCTGCGCAACAATGGTGGTGGTTCTTTATATGATGTGATACAGATCGCAGGTTTGTTTATTGACCAGGGACCGATTGTACAGGTGAAGGACAGGCAGAAACAACCGGAAGTAATGAGAGACCGCGACGGTGGTGTACTATATGACGGTCCTCTTGCCGTAATGGTAAATGAATTCAGTGCTTCTGCTTCGGAGATTTTTGCGGCTGCCATCCAGGATTATGGCCGTGGAATTGTGATCGGCAGCACCAGCACTTATGGTAAAGGAACAGTACAGCGCAGTTTTGGCCTGGATGCGGAATCCAATTTCCGTTCTTCCAATTCAGAACTGGGATCATTAAAACTTACCCTGCAGAAATTTTACAGGATCAGTGGTGGATCCACCCAGCAAAAAGGTGTGGTACCTGATGTAATCATTCCTGATTATTATGAATACCTGAAATTCCGTGAAAGGGATAACCCCAATGCAATGGAATATGATGAGATCAGCAAGGCTACCTATAATAAATGGCAGCCCGGATTCAGTTTCCAGCCTGTCACCAACCAGGCAAGGGCAAGGGTTGCCAACGATTCCGTTTTTAACCTGATCAAAAAAGAAACGGATATCCTGGCTAAACAAAACGACCGTGAATATCCTCTCGAGATCAACCAGTTCAGGGCGGAACAAAAGATCACCCGTGATGCCGTGAAAAGGATTGAGCAGCTGGTAAAAAAGGATAATATCATGCAGGCTGCTTTCCTTAAACAGGATGAATCACGCTATATTTCAGAAGATAAAGACAAGACCGCCAGGTATAAGGCATGGTTAAGCAATATCAGTAAGGATGTTTACGTGGACCAGGCTGTAAAAGTGATCAATGATATGGTGGTGCAGCACAATCTCGCTAAAGGACAAACAACACCGGCCAAGACTTTCTAAAACCGGTAGAAGAATAATTAAAAAATCCGTTCATTCATTGAACGGATTTTTTATTGCATGCAGGTTAAAATATTTCAACAATTAGATCTTGAATTCTTTTCTTCAAAAAAAGGCACTCTAATTCATTTCAGAATTCAAAGCCAAAGGCTAATGGCCAATAGCCTCACTCTCCCAAATACCGTTCTTTCATTACTTCCAAATGATGCAATGTATGTCCCACCACTATAAACCCGATTGCTTTTACATAGATAGGGTTGTTATTGGCAACACCGGTTTCTTCCAGCATCTCCGGTGTAAAGGAAGCAAAGAGCAGGGCAGAGGCTTTCTGCACTACCTGCATTTCCTCTATCAATTCCCTGGAAGATCTCTGGTCTCCATTGGAAGATTCAACATAACTGTTTTCATCAAAGCCGGGTAAAGGATTGGGGTCCCGGCGCGCAAAACATAAAGCCCGGTAACAAAAAATTCTTTCAGCATCTATCATATGCTGTACCATTTCCCGGACAGACCATTTACCTTCCGCATACCGGAAGTCCCATTTATCTTCCGGCAGACTCCTGAGTGTATTGATCAATTCTGCCTGGTGGATCCTGAAAGCCTCATCCAGTTCATTTGCTGCAACCTTCTGAATGTATTTGTGGTAAAACGAAGGAACTCTTGTGAGGTCAACGTTGGGCATAAACAGTTATTTGGTACAAAATAAAAAAATCCCGGCATTATAGCCGGGATTCAATATTAATGCTGTGAGGCAATTAATTCCTCACAGGTTTTTTTACTTTCATTTTCTTTTGCTCTGGCTTCTTAACAGTTTTCTTTTTGGATGTCATCGCATCTGCAAGCCTGGCTGCCTCATGTGCGTTGATCAGTCCACCAGTCCTGCTTAATTCAGAAAGTTCCATTTCATCCTCGGTGCCGGGAACCGGAACTTTGGTCGAAGGTTTAACCGCGCTTTTTTCCAGCACTTCTTTTAACTGCTGGGGCGTGAGCTGGGGATAATACTGCAGGATGAATGCAGCTACACCTGCAGTTACAGGCGAGGCCATACTTGTACCGGAAGCGTTTCCATAGGTATTGCCACCAGGAATTGTAGAATAGATATTTACACCTGGCGCAAACACATCAACTTCGCCTTTGCCATAGTTGGAGAAACTGGCGGTAAGACCACCGTTTTTTGGATCTCCGCTGGCACCGATCGTTAGCCAGTTGCTTGCTTTTTTCCCTTCGCTTTCCAGGTTGGCATTCGGAAAATTATATCCCTTATCAAGATTCTTTGCATCATTGCCGGCAGCGTGAATCAGGAGTACTCCCTTGCTTTCTGCATACTTCACGGCATCATCAACCCAATGCTTTTGGGGAGAGAAACTTTTACCAAAACTCATATTGATGATCTTTGCACCATTGTCAACAGCATAACGGATGGCCAGCGCAATATCCTTATCGTGCTCATCACCGTCAGGAACAGCGCGCAGGGTCATGATGCGTACATTATCGGCAATCCCGTCAATACCCTTACCATTATTACGTACAGCACCTATGATTCCGGAAACGTGTGTACCATGGAAAGGAGTATTAGCCATGATATCATTATTTCCGTAAAATTTATCATTGATATCATTCTCATTGTCCTGTACAATCTCACCGCGGAAATTGCGGGGAGGTGTTTCAGCTGCTTCTGCTTTGCGAAGCTGGCCTTCAATATCATCAATCAGCATTTTATTGGTGATGTCGAAATTATTATTGTTGGCAGCGCAGATGCTGAGAATGATATTCTTTGTAGCGATAGCGTCGGGGTTAGTGGCTTTATAAGCCTGGAGATCCTTACCACTGTATTCTTCCTTCTGCAAATCAGCAGCAATCACAGAGTCACCTTTGATGAGGCCAGGATATAATTTTTTCAGGAAGATGAGCTCGGTCTGGTCCACACCTTTCACTACATCACCTTCTGCTCTTTTCCATGTTTTATATAACTCCTGGTCTTTAGCGCTCAATTTAGAAGGCTCTGTAACACCTTCAAACTGGGCTTTGAACATATGATAAACGCGGGCAGCTTCGTAAGAATCCTGCTTCACGTTACGGCCGTCACGGCCACCAAGGAAATTCCAGCCATGTACATCATCTATATATCCATTCCCATCATCATCGATCCCGTTTCCAGGAACTTCTTTAGGATTCGTCCAGAGAATAGGTTTCAGGTCCTCATGGGTTGTATCAATACCTGAATCAATTACAGCCACGATCACTGTCTGGCTTTTTTTGCCTTTTACAAAATCGTAGGCCTTATCCAGGCTGATACCATAAAAACCAGTTTCTGACTTATCCTGCAAATGCCATCCATTGGGTACTTTAACTGAGGTCTGGGCAACAGATGCACGGCTGACCAAAGCCAAAGCAACCATAGGAACCGATCTTCTAAAAAGATTCATCA
>CBDUBK010000128.1:0-6247 GCA_965365375.1 uncultured bacterium
ATTATTCTCAGTAACGGTATTGTTTTGGGTCAGTGGCTTTGATATCATTTATGCCATGCAGGATGTGGAATTTGACCAGTCACAGAAACTTTATTCCATTCCTGCCTGGATGGGAAGGGAGAACGCTTTACGTTTTTCGGAAGTGTTACACCTTTTCAGTGCGGGTGCAGTTGTGGCAGCAGGGAAATTCGGTGAATTTGGTTACCTCTACTGGATTGGGGTACTCATCTTCATCGCCTGCCTGGTGTACCAGCACGCAATTGTTAAACCCAATGACCTGAGAAGAGTGAACCTTGCCTTTATGACGACGAATGGAATTGCGAGTGTGGTCTTTGCGGTATTTGTGATAGCAGATATTTTTATTGCTGGCCAATAGCTTTTTTCACCGCAGAGAAAATGAGAAAAAGAGATAGCGCAGAGGGATGGTTTTAGCCAATGGCCAATGGCCATCAGCTAATAGCTTACTTTTACCCCATGCCCCGCATCCTCTCCATTGATTATGGAAAAAAAAGAACCGGCATTGCTGTAACAGATCCCATGAAGATCATTGCCACCGGTCTCACTACTGTGGACACACAGGAACTGATGCCCTTCCTCAAAAAATATTTTGCACAGGAAGCAGTGGAGGGTGTGATCATTGGCATGCCTTACAATATGGATGAATCGAATACGCATGCTACCCCGCTGGTGAAACAATTTATCGGGGGCTTCAAAAAAAACTTTCCTGCTATTCCCATCACCGAAGTGGATGAACGGTTTACCTCGAAAATGGCTTCCCGGGCCATGCTGGACATGGGTATGAAAAAAAAACAGCGCCGCAATAAAGCGCTTGTAGATGAAATCGCGGCCACCATGATGCTGCAGGAATTTTTACAACAGTCAGGGGCCTGAAGATTTAGGATTTAATATACGCTCCCGGGCCTTCTACCTGACTGCTTTGCTTTATTTTTGCTCCTTGAAAAAATCTTCCCCGGAAGCAAACGCTTAAAATTTTTGAATGATTCTTCCTATTGTAGCCTATGGGCACCCGGTACTGAGAAAAAAAGCACAGGATATTGATTCCGGTTATGAACAGCTGCCCAAACTGATCGAGGATATGTGGGAGACCATGTATGCGAGCAATGGTGTAGGTCTGGCAGCCCCGCAGGTGGGCCGCGATATCCGTTTGTTCGTGATCGACAGCGCCCAGATCTTTACCAATATGGATGAGGAAGAAAAAAAAGAAGACAACTATCCGGATGCACCCGGTGTGAAGCAGGTTTTTATCAATGCACAGATCATAGAAGAACACGGTGATGACTGGGCTTATAATGAAGGCTGCCTGAGCATCCCGAAAATCCGGGAGGATATTTACCGTGCAGAAGAAGTGACGCTGGAATACTTTGATGAAAACTTCACGCAGCACCGCAAAACCTTTAATGGAGTTACCGGCCGGATCATCCTGCACGAATACGACCATATTGAAGGAAAACTCTTCATTGACTATATCTCCCCGCTCAAACGGAGATTGCTGAAAAGAAAACTCGATGATATCTCCAAAGGCAATGTAAGGGTGGATTATAAAATGTCTTTTCCTAAAAAATGAAAGGTTTCCTCACCTTTCTGATGTTGCTTTTTTCCGCGGCCCTGTCCGCGCAGTCTGATTCAGCGGAACTCGAACAGCTCGGGAAAGAAACCGTCATGAGCGAAGTCGTGATCCGCAATGACCTCAACGTGGTGAGCTTTCTGAAAAGAGTTAAGGAAGACAGCAGTTTTTATAAGGCATTCCGAAACCTGAGGATACTGGAATATGGATCCATCAACCATATCCAGATGCTGGATAAAAAAGGAAAACAGCAGGCCTCACTCCAAAGCAAGACCAGGCAGCACAGGAAAAATGGTTGCCGTACCATGGAAGTGCTGGAAGAAAAAACCACCGGTGATCTGTACCGCAACGGGGACTTTAATTATTATACAGCCGAACTTTATGCCAGCCTTTTTTTTACGAGAGGTCAGGTATGCGGTGAAAATAATATTGTAGCGGGAACAGAAAGAAAGGTCCGTGAAACAAAGGGCCTTGAAAAACATAAGGAGCAATTAAAAATGCTTTTTTTCAACCCGGGTAAAAAAATACCGGGTATACCTTTTATCGGTGACCGTATTGATATTTTCGACCCCTCCGTTTCGCGTTATTATGATTTTTCCATTGATATGGAGGAACTCGACGGGCAGTTGCGTTATGTATTCCGCATTCTTCCTAATACCGGTGAAGGTGCCAATAAGAGCAGGATCGTATTCGACAATATCACCACCTGGTTTGACATGCAGACCATGGAGATCGTGGCGCGCAATTATGACCTGAGCTATAATACACCGGCTTATGATTTTGATGTGCACATGGAAGTGAAGATGACCAAATTCGGAGAACTGCTCGTGCCATCTCTAATCACATACAATGGCAACTGGAAGGTAGCTTTCAAAAAAAGGGAACGTGGAATTTTCACTGCCATACTTTATGAGTTCGGCCGCTGATTTTATTATTCACGGATGTTTTTGACATAACCTCTCCATTTTTCAATAACCTGCGCGATGTCATCAGGCAGTTCCGTTTCAAAGAACATTTCTTTTTCTGTTGTAGGATGAATGAACCCAAGGGTCTTGGCATGCAGGGCCTGCCGGGGGCAGATCATAAAACAGTTGTCAACAAACTGTTTATACTTGCTGAAAACCGTTCCTTTCACAATTTTATCACCGCCATAAAAATCATCATTAAATAAAGGATGGCCGATATGTTTCATATGCACCCGGATCTGGTGGGTGCGGCCGGTTTCCAGCACGCACTGCACGAGTGTTACATAATTAAATCTTTCGAGCACGGTATAATGCGTGATGGCGTCTTTGCCATGATCGCCTTCGGGGTAGGCTTCAAATTGTTTTCTGAAACGCAGGTGCCTGCCCACGTGGGCCACAATTGTACCACTGTCGTTTTCCATATCACCCCATACCAGGGCCAGGTATTTGCGGCTTACCGTATGATCGTAAAATTGTTTGGCCAGGTGGCGCATGGCCCTGTCTTTTTTAGCCAGCACCAGCAGGCCGCTGGTGTTTTTATCAATGCGGTGCACCAGTCCGAAACGGGGGAGGGTTTGTTCAGATACATCCGGTAATTGCTGCTGGAGATAATACGCCACACCATTTAATAAGGTTCCCGAATAATTACCGCTTCCGGGATGGACCACCATACCGGGTGGTTTATTGATCAGCATGATTTCCTCATCTTCATACACAATATTCAGGTCCATTTTTTCCGGAACGATCTCGGTGGATTCAGGAGAAAGATCAGAATAGACCGTGATCTGGTCAAAGGGTTTGATCTTGTAATTCTGCTTGACTTCTTTCTGGTTCACCAAAACAAGGCCCGCATTGATAGCCTGTTGTAATTTATTGCGGGTAGCACCTTCAATGCGGTTCATCAAAAATTTATCAATGCGGTAAGGTTCCTGCCCCTTGTCGGCATTGAAAATAAAACGCTGGTATAGGACATCGCTGCCATCACCCCCTTCTTCCCCCTGTTGTTGACTCAAATCATCCTGGATCATAAAGCTGCAAAAATACGCAGTGAAACGGGGTAAATTTGCCAAATGCAAAGACAAGTGGTGGAATTCCGGGACCTGGGTTCGATGGATTATAAATCGGCCTGGGATTACCAGGAAAAATTGCTGAAGGAGAACCTGGAGATCAAGGCCTCTGTTTATTCGGGAGAACGGCAGTCATTTGATGCGGATCCCGGGTACGATCTTCCAACCCGGCATTATTTATTATTTGTAGAGCATCCCCCAGTATATACTTTGGGCAAGAGTGGTAAGATGGATCATGTGCTGATCAATGAAACCGAAAGGAAAGAAAAGGGAATTGAATTTTTCCAGACAAACAGGGGAGGAGATATCACCTTCCATGGCCCGGAACAAATTGTGGGTTACCCTATTCTTGATCTTGAAAAATTTTATACGGATATCGGCCGCTATCTCAGGGAGCTCGAAGAAGTGATCATCCGCACGCTTGCTGAATATGGCATCAGGGGCGAAAGGTCAAAAGGAGAAACAGGGGTTTGGATTGATGCGGGCATTGCGGGTAAAGAAAGAAAAATTTGCGCTATGGGTGTGCGCTGCAGCCGCTGGGTAACCATGCATGGTTTTGCGCTGAATGTAAATACCAATCTTGATTATTTCAATCATATCATTCCCTGCGGTATCCAGGATAAAAAAGTGAGTTCTATCCGCCAGGAGCTGGGCAGGGAAGTGGAACTTGCTGAAGTAAAAGAAAAACTGAAACATCATTTCGAAGAGGTCTTCGGTGCTGATGTAAAGGATGCAGTGATCGGAAATTAAAATTCCTTGGCGAGGTAAAAACGGTTCTTCTCTACCAGTTTGCCTTCGTGGTACAGTTCAAATTTGAACCAGCCCGCATGAATGAAGTTGGCCTTGTCCAGGGTGATACCGGTTTCCCTGATGTTTTTGATCTCAAATAAAAAACTGTCATCCTCTTCGTAGAATTTTACTTCGTAACGTTTTTTATCTGCATCAGGCAGGTTGATGTAAACATAACCGTCCTTGTTGGTATAGATATAGAAGGACGGAATAAAATCCGGTTTTTTAGGAACGATGGGTTTGATCACATTGGTGATGGAATCTTCAATCCTGTCGAGGAGGGAATTACGTTGCCTTGTTACCGTGGTAGTATCCGTAAAAGGTTTTTTGGAAGCCGTGTAGAAATACTGTCCTTTGTCCAGCACCACAAAAAGCCGGTAATACATGTGATCATTAGGTGCCTTGGTATCGGCAAATCCATTTTCTCTTACATTGGGATCTGCTACGCTGAGAATGGTTTTAAAATTGGCCAGGCTGTCATGTGAACGCTGGATGCCGATCTGTTTCACCACCGGATAATTATTAACCCATCCTATGATAAAGCGGTTGCGGCCCGCGTTCTTCACGGAAAAATCAGGAAGGGTATCCTGCGCCATTGCAACAAGATCAAAACAACAAAGCAGTAAAAGAAAGAAAAAAAATCGGCGCATCATGTTGAGGGGCAAATTATCAGAAACCGTGCAAAGATAATAGCCTGCTCAGAAAATTAACGTTCCATTCGGTAGGGAAGCATTTCCCTGCAATCCCCCGCTGTGAATTACAAGAATGCGTGCATTCCCTGGGAAAAACCCTGTTTGTGCGAGGTCTTCATATGCGTAGAACAGTTTGGCGGTGTACACAAAATCCGTAGGAATTTTTGTGGTATCATACCAATGGTTCATAAAATCAAACAATTGCTGCCTGCCCCGGGCATATCCGCCAAAATGATAAGGATGCAGGATGTTGAAAGCATTCTGTTTTTCAACCGGCAGCAATTCATTGATCTCTGCTGTGATTGAGAAATTATTTTTCAATACACTGATGCCAATTAATTTTTGGGAAGGGGAAATCCTTGTTGCAAGCCCGGCCAGCATGGTACCCGTACCCGTTGCTGCAAGGATATAATCATATTGTTGCAGGTCCAAAGCATCCAGCATGGTGGCTGCTCCCGCAGCTCCTTTGATGCCATAACCTCCTTCTTTTATGATATAAACTTCGTTTTCTTTTACAGCTTTCCATACCTCTGCGGGGATGTCATGTTCCCTATAGGAAGACCTGGATAAAAAAAACAATCGCATTCCATAAGCCTCCGCCTGCTGAAGCGTTTTGGAAAGTTCGGCTGCCTTTTCACCTCGTACCAGGCCAATACTTTTTAATCCATGCATGCTTGCTGCTGCTGCAAGTGCCACGATGTGATTGGACCAGGCACCACCAAAGCTCATCATACATGTTTTACCCGATTGAATGGCTTCTTCCAGGTAAAAACGAAGTTTGAACCATTTATTACCGGAGACCACCGGGTGCACCAGGTCAAGCCGGAGCACATCGGTTCTGCCATCTTTCAGTTGTTGAATGGGTGCCGGCCGGATCTCCTTTCCAGGTTGCATGTTGGTTACGTTGCTTATTTGTTATTTTCGTGCCCTGAAAAAATGGAAGTGCTACTTCCTTGCAGATCAAATAAAAACAAAAAGAATGAAACCAACTTTAGTGATCATGGCCGCGGGCATGGCATCCAGGTACGGCAGCATGAAACAGATACAGCAGTTTGGTCCGGGTGGCGAAACCATCATGGATTATTCCATTTACGATGCCATCAAGGCGGGATTTAAAAAAGTGGTCTTCATCATCCGCAGGGATTTCGC
>CBDUBK010000129.1:0-6229 GCA_965365375.1 uncultured bacterium
GCTTGGTTTCCTCGGTATAACCATAACCACTTTCAGGGTTAACGGAAAAAACGGGAACGATCCTGAATAAACGGCCGGAGGGAATTCCATAGATACCTACCTGGCCATTAAAGCCTCCTGATACAATATTATAGAACTCATCATATTTACCCGGAGCAACGTATGCCCCTGAGGCATCTCCGCCGGCTGCGGACTGTGCGGTTTTCGGCTTGCAGCTGAAAACGGTACCTGTGGCTGCGATCAATAAAGCAGCAACCAGGCATTTGGTGGAAGAGCGGACCATATATTTAGATTTGGTTGTTTACGGATTTATTCTATACCATCATTATTGCGCATGAATTCGAGGATCTGCCTTGCTTCATCCTTGCTGATGTTCTGGTTGGGCATACGAACAAGACACTGCTCCAGTAATTTCTGCGCTTCTGGATCTTTCTCCAGCATCATGTCTACATTGGTGATCATGTTCATGATCCAGTGTGGTTCCCTTTTAGTAGTAAGGCCTTTCCATCCCGGGCCTACCAGCTTCTCATCAGTAAGCTTGTGGCAGCTCTGGCATTTCATATCATAAATTCCTTTACCTGCAGCCACCCAATCCTTATTGAGCGGGGTAGTGAGCTGTACATCGCCTGGCTGAATCATAGACCCATGTACCTCGTTGTCTCCTGCGGCTTCGTTGTTGGTTGTGCCGCTTTCGGTTGACTTGTTATCGGAGCCTCCGTCAGAACAGCTGGCCACAAATAAAACTGCTGAAAAAATTAAGGCAGTCGCTAAAATTGATCTTTTCATTTCTTGCTGATTTATGGTTTAAAAAGGACTCCAATGTCTTAAATCGGAATCTGTCAAAAATAGATGCGGTTTATAGAGGTCATGTTGACCATCCTCATACAGGGTACTGATAATGATCAGGTGGACAAGGAACCGGGAAAGATAGTTTTGATATATAGTGGCCGCTTATGTTTTCTAAAACTTTTGGATATGCCTTACGTGGTATCCTGCTGATCGTTTATTTCCAAAATGAAAAACGAAGGGTGCAGGTTGATGAAATTTCATCCAGGCTTGGCGTGCCCCGGCCTTTCATGAGCAAGGTATTGAAGAACCTGGTGAAGTCCGGCATCATTGATTCAATTAAAGGTCCCGGTGGTGGATTCTATGTCAATGAGCATACAATGTCCACTTCGGTTCTCAGGGTGCTGACGATTACTGATGGAGTTGAACAATTTACCAATTGCGCTTTAAGACTCCATTCCTGCAATTTGCAAAATCCATGCCCTTTACACAAGCAGGTCTATTCGGTGAGAGAAAAATTAAAATACCAGTTACAATCTACAACAATTAAAGACCTGGTTGGAAAAAATGATGTGGATTTTATATCAACAATTGCAACTGAAACAACAATGACGAAACACTAAAAAATCATTCCAACGATGAACGCCAACATTCCTGTAATTAATCTTTCTGACAGTATTTGCAATATTGTCCGTTCTGATTACAGAACTGCGGATGTGTTTAACCGCTATAACATCTCTTATTGCAGGGATGGTCAGCTTACAATTAACCAGGCCTGCGCGGATAAAAAAATTGAATCAAACCAGCTCATTTCAGAACTGAATGCAGTGACCCGCAATATATTTTTATCAAACCACACTGAATTTTCCCGTTGGGAGGTTGGGTTCCTGGTTGATTATATATTAAATGTGCACCATGCATACCTGCACCGTGTGATGCCACAGCTGGAATCTGGGCTTCGTACCGTTTGTCATTCTCACAGGAACCAATACCCTGAACTGGAAAAAATCCTGGAATTTTTTGAAGACGCGGAGGTTTTGATCAATGCACACCTTCGCCACGAGGAAGAAATCATCTTTCCTTATATCAAACAAATTGAAAATGCGCATAAGCGTAAAGAGTCTTATGCCCATCTTTTTGTTCGCACATTAAGAAAACCCCTGACAAATATTGAAACGGAACACCGCCGTATACGCAATGTTTTAAATGACCTGCGTATCCAGGCAAATTATTTCCGGCTCCCTTCCACCGCCTGCACACAACAGCATGTAGTGTTTTCCCGGCTTCGCGAATGGGATGCTGATCTTGAACAGCATGCCTGGCTGGAAAATCACCTTCTGTTTCCTAAAGCCATTTTGATGGAAAAGGAATTGCTGCAATTATAACTATACTTATGTTTGCAGCCAATAGGGGTAATTTCATATTACCAGGGATTTATTATGCCAGGAGCAATGCACCAGTTCGAACAGAATCACATCACTTCCCTTTTTGAAAATGCAACGGAAGGATTTGTTGTCGCCAATAAAAGCGGTATCATCATACTGGTGAATCCTTCCGCCTGCCGCATGTTTGGTTATTCGGAAGAAGAACTGAAAGGCAAGCCGGTTGAACTGTTGATACCCCAGCACTACCGCCGCGGTCATGAAAAACTCAGGGATGATTTTTACCATGATCCCCGCAACAGGGTGATGGGTCACGGACGTGACCTGTATGGTGCCAGGAAAGACGGGACGAATATACCACTCGAAGTTAGCCTCAGCACTTATGTACAGGATGGCGAACGTTATGTGATTGCTTTCATCGTTGACATTACCCACCGTAAGGAAATAGAGAACAGCATGATCCGCCAGCAGGAACAGCTGGAAAGGGTAACCAGCGAAATGCGCCAGTTGAATACTGAACTGGAGGCCAAAGTGGAAGAACGTACCATCATTCTCAAAGAAGCGCTGCAGAGACTGGAAGAATCACAGCTTGAGCTGAGTGAAGCGCTTGACAAGGAGCGCCAGCTGAACGAGATCAAAAGCCGTTTTGTATCCATGGCTTCCCATGAATTCCGGACGCCGCCCAGTACAGTCTTATCTTCTGCATCCCTTTTATCAAAATATACAAAAAGCGACGAGCAGGAAAAAAGAAACCGCCATATTGAAAAAATAAAAGGTTCCGTCAAACACCTGAACGACCTCCTGGAAGATTTTCTTTCACTTGGAAAACTGGATGAGGGCAAGGTGGGTACCGTATGGCATGAAATGAACCTGAGGGAAACCCTCCAGGATACCATTGATGAGATGAAAGGCCTGGTAAAAGCCAACCAGCAGATCCTTTACATACATATGGGTGAGGAAGAGATCTGCAGTGATAAAAAGCTCATCAAGAATATTATTATCAACCTTATTTCAAACGCCATCAAGTTCTCTGACGAAAATTCCACCATACATGTCAACAGCACGGTTAAGGAAGATGTCGTGCTGGTTTCCGTAAGAGATGAGGGCATTGGAATTTCGGAAGACGACCAGCACCATCTTTTCACTTCCTTCTTCCGCGGTAAGAACGCGATCAACATCCAGGGCACAGGACTTGGACTGCATATTGTAAAACGATATTTAGATTTGCTGGGTGGTGAGGCATTCCTTAAAAGTGAACTGGGTAAGGGAACTACCATTACATTTACTATACCCGTAAAACCAACAACAAATGAGTAAGACGATTCTGGTAATTGATGACAATAATGATATCAGGGAGAATACAGCCGAAATCCTTGAGCTGGCTGGTTACAAAACCTTCACGGCTGAAAATGGAAAGAAAGGTGTGGAAGCCGCTGTCCGTGAAAAACCTTCAGTAATTGTCTGTGATATCATGATGCCTGAGCTGGATGGTTATGGTGTTTTGCACCTGTTGCGGAAAAACCCGGAGACCCAGAATATCCCTTTTATTTTCCTGACGGCCAAAACCGAGCGCAGTGATTTCAGGAAAGGAATGGAAATGGGAGCAGATGATTATATCACCAAACCTTTTGATGATATTGAACTGCTCAATGCCGTGGAAACAAGGCTGAAAAAATCACAGATCCTCGACCAGAATTATTCTTCTTCCCCCCAGGGACTTACGCAATTTTTAAAAGATGTAAAAAGTGCCGGCCTCATTCAGCAGCTTTCAGAAAAATATGAAGTGGAAGGGTATGACAAAAAGCAGATCCTTTACCAGGAAGGTAAAAGGCCACGCTTTCTATATTACCTCGTAAAAGGAAAGGTAAAAGCTTTCAAATCCCATGAAGACGGAAAGGAATATATCACCAACCTTTATAGTGAAGGTGATTTCCTGGGTTATACCGCTCTTATCGGGGATACCAATTATGATGACAGCGCCAGTGTGCTGGAAGATGCGGAGATCATGCAGATCCCCCGCGATGATTTCCAGAAGATGGTGTATAATGATATCAGCATTGCTTCCAAGTTCATTCATATCATTACACAGAATGTAAAGGAAAAAGAAGAAAGGCTATTGAGTCTCGCTTATAGTTCACTTCGTAAAAGGGTAGCCAAAGCCCTGGTGGATATCGTTGAGAAATTCCACCTGAAAGAACAGACCAACCCGATCGAGATCTCCCGCGAGGACATTGCCCAGTATGTAGGAACGGCAACTGAATCACTGATCCGCACATTGAGTGATTTCAAAGCGGAGAAACATATCGATATCAAAAGCGGTAAGATCATCGTGAATAATATTGAAAAACTTAAGCACCTGCTTTATTGAAATTTTAACCCCTTGGGAAAGCCAATAGCCAATGGCCAATAGCCAATGGCCTTCACCTCCCCACCGTTTCAGGTTAGCTTCCCCACTGACCAATGTCCTGATTTTGATTAACCTAAGTCATGCCAGCCCTTTTTTGTTCCCGGTACTTTTGAGGAATGAAAGATGAAGTGGTCAATTCTCTCCTGATACGGAAGTATAACCTGCCTGTACCCCGGTACACCAGTTATCCTACCGTACCCTACTGGAACGAATCGATTGACCAGGAACCCTGGCTGCAAAACATGCACAAGCGGTTCAGTGATGAAAATGCGGTGAACGGTATAGGCATTTATATTCACCTTCCTTTCTGTGAATCACTTTGCAGTTATTGCGGCTGCAATAAAAAAATCACTACCAATCATAAAGTAGAAGATGAATACCTGGAGATGATCGAAAAGGAATGGAACCTTTACCGCAGGCATATGAAGCAGACACCTGTGATCAGGGAGCTGCACCTTGGCGGAGGTACACCAACATTCTTCTCACCGCGAAACCTCCAGAAACTACTGGGCATTATTCTTAAATCCAGCATCAGGCATCCCAGGCATGAATTCAGTATAGAAGGTCATCCCAACAATACTACCAGGGAACATTTGAAAGTATTATATAATCTTGGTTTCCGCAGGATCAGCTTCGGTGTGCAGGACAATGACCCGGATGTGCAGCGGGTGATCAACAGGATACAACCTTTTGAAAACGTGCAGCGGGTAACCGAACAGGCGCGGGCTGCCGGTTTTACCTCCATCAATTTTGACCTGATCTACGGTCTTCCCCTTCAAACGCCGGCCAGCATTGAAAGAACGATCAACCAGGTGATCAGTTTAAAGCCGGACCGTATCGCGTTTTACAGTTATGCACACGTACCATGGGTAAGCAGGTCACAACGGTTGTATGATGAAACGGACCTTCCTTCAGCAGATGAAAAGATCAGGCTTTACCTGGTAGGAAAGGAAATGCTGATGGCCAATGGTTATTCTGATATTGGCATGGATCATTTTGCAGTCCCTGGTGATGACCTTTATAAAGCCAGGAAGCAGGGAAGCATTCACAGGAATTTTATGGGATATACTTCTCAAACAACGGGTTTCCTGCTGGGTCTCGGTGTGAGCAGTATCAGTGATATGGGAAATGCATTCGCGCAGAATGAAAAAAACATCCGCGACTATTATAATGCGATCAACGCAGGTAAACTGCCTATCAAAAAAGGTTATTTTCTCACCGATGAAGACCTTTCATTCAGGAAATACATACTGGATATAAGCTGCAAGGGTAAAACCATTTTCCGAGAAAAAGATTTACCGGTACTGGAACAGCTGGTATTTCCCAAACTCATTGACCTTTCGAAAGATGGACTGGTGCAGTGGAATATTGCGGGATGTGAACTTACGTCGCAGGGTTATTATTTTCTCCGTAATGTTTGCAGTGCTTTTGACGTGAAGCTGCACCGGGATGAAATTCTAAAGACCCAGGTATTCAGCAAAGCCATTTAAAGAAGCATCAAAATCAACATTTCCATCCATTGCGTTTTACCATCATTACTTTTGCGGGCAGGCCTTATCACTCTTAGCGTTTCCATTTCCAATGCTCAGCCTCCCAGGAGCTTCAGCAGAGTTCTGGGCTGCCAATAAGGTATAACCTTAGTAACGTTACCCAT
>CBDUBK010000130.1:0-6191 GCA_965365375.1 uncultured bacterium
CAGATAAATCATTTTGAAATGCTGACAGGAGGTAATAAATTTAATTAGCAACCAGGCCAGAGAATAACTGAAAGGCTAATGATTTTGTTTAGACTTGAAAATATTAATCACCATATTACTTATTTCTACTTCAGTCCTTACAAATGGACAAATTGAAAAGGACATTAATGACATACTATTAAAAAGGGACTTCAATCAATTTCTTGAATTTGCCAGTGATTATTACAATGAAAAAGAAGGACTCCAAATTTCCAAAGGTAATATTCGTGAGATTGCAACAGCCTACCAGGAAGCAATGTTTACTATCATAAAATCCTATAAAATAAATAAAGGCGTTTCGATTACCTGTAATGTAAAACTGAGCATTTTAACTAAAAATAACAGGATCATCTACTTCAACCTTGAAACTAAAGAAATCAAAGATTTTCCTAAAAATTACAACGTAACCACCGATACAACATATCATTTTGCTGATGCCGCCGGAATGTCAGGACTTAAAAATCGTTTCGAAACTGAGTATAAAACCAGCCTATCTGTGGAAGACCTGTTTATTGATACAATAGCCGTAGGCACAGCATGTGGGATGGCTCCTGCTGTAACCACCTCTCAATATGCCCAAATCCTCAACTGGGTCCAGGCTAAGGATACGGCCAGCATATTCACCTGGCTGCAATCGGTTAATACTGAAAAGCAGGTTTATGCAGTCAAAGGTTTACATCATCTAAAATCAATTGGACTTCAAATAGGCGAAGAAAAAAGATCAATGGCCCGAATGGTTATTCGAAAAAAAGGAACAATTTTTACCTGCATCCTGTGCGATAAAAAGAAAACCTTAATATCTGAAGAATTGGAGAACCAGGAATTCTGAGAAACTTATTGACTTTAGTTTTTAGATTATCCTTTAAGACTGATTTATGCAAAAGACAAAACTTCCTCAAATGAACAATATTGGCATTGTCGTTGAATCTATTGACAATGCAATTAGATTTTTTACAGAAATAGGTCTGCAACTTGAAGGACGCACCATGGTTGAGGGTGAATGGGCTGGCAAAGTCACCGGGCTTGAAAACCAGTCGGTAGAAATAGCCATGATGGTAACTCCAGATGGACATAGCCGGCTGGAACTCTCAAGATTCATGAGACCCGAAACAATTTCAGATCACAGGGATGCACCCGTAAACTCTCTTGGATACCTGCGTGTCATGTTCACTGTAGAAAATCTTGACGAACTGGTTACCAGGCTTTCAAACCAGGGCGCAAGACTCGTTGGAGAAATAGTCAGGTATGAAGACATTTACCGGCTATGCTATATCCGCGGACCGGAAGGAATTTTGGTTGGATTGGCGGAACAATTGGGAATTAAAGGCACAGCAGATATATTACAATCCTGATGAACCCTGCTTTCAATAACCATGAAATTTTTTGAATACTTCATCAACTCGATTTTCTGGCTATGGGCATTTATTGTTCCGGCTTGAATTCTAACATTCCTGGGGTATCTCCTTTATGCCAGGTCTGACCAGAATTTTCCATATGCTATTCTACTTACCGGTGCAGGAATTGTTGCAGGTATCCTGGTAGCTGAGCGCATCAGGAAAAAATATGGACTTAGCCATTTTTTCAGCAGGTTAATGGCCACCCCGGAATTGGATCATTACAATAATGAAACAAAAGAGCCAGATAATAATCCAGTAATAAAAAATGAGGTAAACAATTAATGACAGTCAGATCATAGTCAACAATTATCATTTTTTCATAAAAAGGTTTATCATCAAGAATCTTTTCAAATCAAAGACATGTCCTTATCTCCCAAAACAAAATCCATCCTTTCAGGAATCAATAACACCACCAAACTTGGTGACCTGAGAAACATAGCAAAAGAGATCAAAAAAGACCATGGGCTGGCAATGGAGTTATGGTCAACGGGTGAATTCCTTCCCAGGCAACTCGCCATACTGATCATGGATCCTAAATTGCTTAACCGGGAGCTGATAGACCAGTTGGATGCGGATATCCAAAAACACGGAATGGATGAAAGGCTGCAATTGATTGACTGGCTGTTGGCGAACCAGCTGACCAAAGACAAAAAAACAATTGCGCTGATTTTATCATGGGAGAATAGTCCATCCCCTCTTCAAAGACGAACCTTCTGGTACTACCAGGCACGCTTGCGGTGGACGGGACAAACCCCTCCTCCCAACACCGAAGCCCTGCTTACCGCAATTGAGAAAAGAATTCAAATGGAAGTACCGGAGGTGCAGTGGGCTATGAATTTTACAGCAGGCCAGGTGGGCGTTTTTCAACCGGAATACCGGTCCAGGTGTATTGCGCTTGGAGAACGAACCGGCCTTTATAAAGACGAAGTAGTGGCGAAAAATTGTACACCTAATTATCTACCCCTGTTCATACCAATACAGGTAAAAAAACTACCTAAATAGGTGATTATGTAGCCTGATCCCTCTTAATAGGTTTGTAGTGGCCGCAAGCCAATGAAAAAATACACTTCAATAAGGTATGAATTTTCACTTGGATTATTAACACAGTAAGAAATGCCACACATGTTTGAAAAACTGATCAATGAAAAAAAGCTCGGTGGTTTTAACTGCCTGGTATATAATAATGGAAAGGTTATTTTCCATGAATACAGCGGTTTCAGAAATCTTGAAAAAGCTGAGCCGATGACAGGGGATACTATTTTCAGAATTGCCTCCATGACCAAACCCGTTACTTCAGTGCTGGCCTTAAAGTTATTCGAAGAGAAGAAGTTTGACCTGGATGATCCTATCACAAAATGGTTTCCCCAGTTCAGAAATATGAAGGTGGTAGAATTCGGGACGGGAAATTATACTGAAGCTAATAGAGAGATTACCATTCTTGATCTGTTAACGCACCGGGCTGGTTTTACCTACAGTGATTTTCAAAGTGGAAAACTCCGGGAAGACTACCTCAACCTATTAGGTGGGGATATAGATTCAGAAAAAACACTACTGCAATGGATTGACGGACTCGCCCGCTTACCGCTGGTGCATCAGCCAGGATCATTATTCAGCTATGGCAAGGCCACCGATTTATTAGGGATTCTTATTGCCACGATTGAAAATAAATCCCTTGGTGAAGTAATGGATGAAAAACTTTTTCAGCCACTTTCTATGAGAGATACATTCTTTAATGTACCTGAAACCAAAAGGAATAGGTGCGCCGCGAACATGGGTTTTGATTCATCAGGGAAGCCGGTAAACCTGGAGTTTGTACCGTCAAAAATGGCTATGAAAATGCGTCCGGCTCACCTGGAATTTGAATCAGGTGGCAGTGGTTTGTGGTCCACAATCAATGACTATTTACAGTTTGCAAAATTGTTTATTGAAAACGGACAATCAAACGGTGTTCAAATTCTGAAGCCGGAAACCATCGCATTAATGTGTTCCAACCACCTGACGGATTTCCAAAGGGAAAATTCATTACTTATGGGAACACCTATGTTCAAAGACCATTTTGGTTTTGGCCTTGGTGTTGCAGTTGTAATGAAAGAAAATGAATATGCTTCCATGCCTTGCTCCGGCTCAATAGGTTCGGTAGGATGGCCCGGGGCATATGGCGGATGGTGGTCGGCAGACCCGCAGAAGAAAACCGTTTCGATTTTCTTAACGCACAGTATGACGGATCTGGAACAATTGTCACAAGGAATAGGGTTTGGATTGTATGAAGCCATTGATGCGTTCTCAAACTACAGCCAAGAGATTGTAGAGGCGTCCTGATAAACAGCCAAAGCATACCCAAAGGTTGTAAAAACATTTTAGGTTCTCCTCGAGAAGTGCAGCATCGCTCCCCTTACAATCATTGCCTGTGCCATTACATATGTGATCATCACCGCAATTCCAAGGTCATTAATTTTCAGCCTGAATAGATTTAATGCAAGAATAGAATCAGACAATACAAAAAACAGTGCTCCATAAATAAACCAGGAAGCATATTTTTTAGCGGCGTTATCAGGAATATGAATGGCCGTCACCAGCATGGTGCCTATGGTTAAACTATAAAAAATGACTGGAATTTTAAGATCACCCAGGTAAGGGAAAAGATAAGCAGTAAAAACAGCCAGGTAAATCAAAACCGGTATCCATACCAATGCTTTCCATTTCCCTGCAAAATGTTTTCGGAAATAAAGGATGTAAAAAATATGCGCCATCAGAAAAGAAACCAACCCGGGGATGAAAAAACCATCTGCCTGCAAAAACACATCACCACACCATGAAAAAAACAGGGCGAAGACCACCAGGTAAACAATGGATGGAAAAGGTTTTGAAATCTCTTTGTAAAAAGCGATCAGTAATAATGGAATAAGAAGGGGCTTGGAAAACCAGCGGTAGCCGTTTTGGTCAAAGTATATAAAAACCAGGTCAGTGACAGCCACCAGGAAATAAATGATCAGTACCAGGAGACTGGATTTCTTCATACTGTTGATTGAATCAGATTAGTAGCCCTGTATGCGTGAACCCGGACAGCCTACTTTCTTTTCTCTTGATCCTCCTGGCAATCCTGCTACCTGTTTGTACTTATCAAACCAGTAACGGATGGTAAAACTCAATGCCACATAATAATAACCGTCCTTGTATTTGGGACTGCCTCTTACGGTGCCCGGTCCGGGATAAGGTTGCCCTGTGATCTCGTCTCCCCTCCAGGCCAGGTCCACGGCCTGGTCACCCCGTGCATTGCGCAACGAGGTTTCATCCACGTACACATTGCTTACATCATCCAGGTAATCCGTAAAAATTTTGCGGTAACCAAATTCGATTCCCACTCTCGTGTCTTCCCCGGTAACATAGGTGGCCCCAAATGAAAGAGGAATACTTAACTGGGTTTTTTTATAAGGCTTTACTCCGGAAGTAATTCCCTGCCCCTCGGTACTTAATGGTTGCAGGAAAACGCGGTCGCCATTGCCATTTTTTGTGTAAGGATTGAAATGAAACACGCCTATGCCTGCGCTGATATATGGTGTCCACCAGCGTTCGTTGAGGTTGAAAATATTGTACTGGGCACCCAGCTCAAAATCCAGCAGCTTCGTCTGGAAATTCAAATTCCTTTGCTGCATGGTAGCTGTTCCTTTCTTATCATCCGCCTTCAGGCTTCCATAACTGAAATAAGTTCGTGCCGCAAGGTGTTGTGACAGGTCATACTGGGCCCCGATAGAACCCATTAATTTCATTTGTGAAAAAACAGCGGATGATTTTTTGAGGTCTCCCTGGTAACCTGCCATGCCCACCCTGGCGGAAAAATAGAAGTTCTGTGCTGATGCCAGCAAAGGGGAAATACAAAGGAAGAGCAGTAGTTTTTTCATAGAAGAAGGCAAGATAAAAAGAAAAGCTGCAAGCTGCAAGCAGGGAAGCCTCCGGCAGCAAAGACTATATTTTTTTGGCCGGGAAGACGGGAAGACGGTAAGTAGAGTTATTCATTTTATAGTCTCTGCGCGTTCTCCTTTTCTCTGCGGTTAAAAAAAACTAATACACTCAAAGAAGCAACGCAAAAGTCAGATTATTCCATATATATTCTTTTGCCCCTTCTTTCTTGGCGGTAAAAACCTCATACCAAAAACTCAAGCAACCCTTCCTTGATCTCTATCTCCACCTTATGATTCTTCTCCAGTTTGAGCACTTCATCATCCACATGCACATGTGTGCCGTCCCAGGAGATCTTCACCTCACTGGCATGCACACCCGAAAAATCAAATTCCACTTCCTGCCCGTTGATCTTACCTTTAACATACTCAGCAAAAAGATCCTTATTGGACTCAGGTATCATCACCACTTCAAGTTTGCCATCACCTGGGTCTGCATCAGGTGAAAGAAAAAGGTTGGGACCTATGGACTTGGTATTCATGATCTCCACCAGCAGGTATTTCCCTGAATGATCCACACCGTCTATCTGGAGGTTGCAATAACGCGGCTTGTAGGAAAGCAGGAGTTCATGTAATAATTTCAGGGAATTGAACAAAGCTTCTTCCGGTGTGGCTGCTTCAGCTTCCTTATTTCTCTTTTTCATTTCCTTCATCAGGTATGGAAACAGTCCGTAACCAAAACTTTCCAGGAAAAAATGAGCCTCCTCGATATTATTGATGCGGCCCACATCGAATTTTTTCTTTTCACAATGTTCCCAGGAGAGCACGATCTCTTCCACCGGCTTGTCAAGACCAAGGG
>CBDUBK010000131.1:0-6179 GCA_965365375.1 uncultured bacterium
CCTATTATAATCTACGCAACCAGCTGAATGCGAAAGAAAGTGAATTGCGTCATAAGGTGAAGGAAAAAGAACAGCTGGAGCACCTGCTTTCAGGAATCAAGGACAGGCTGAATGAACTTAAACTCCAGCTGGCCGGAATGAAAGAAAGGCTGAATGTGGAATTCAGGATCGTGCTGGAAGATATTCTCGATGAACCCAGGACAGGAGAAGTGCCGGTTGAAGAATTACAGGAGAAGGCCGACAGGATGAAGAAGAGACTGGAAAATCTGGGTGAAGTGAATCCTACCGCGATCGAAGCCTTTGAGGAAATGAAAAAACGATATGATTTTATCGTTGAACAAAAGGATGATTTGGTTAATGCCAAACAAAGTCTTTTGCAAACCATCGCTGAAGTAGAAACAACTGCCAACCAGAAATTCCTGGAAACCTTTAACCAGGTAAGGGAAAATTTCCAGAAGGTTTTCAAAACCCTGTTCACTGAAGACGACCAGTGTGACCTGATCCTTGAAAATCCGGATAACCTGGCTGAAACAGGGATTGATATTATGGCCAAGCCGAAAGGTAAACGTCCAAGCAGTATTGGCCAGCTGAGTGGGGGAGAAAGAACCCTTACCGCAACGGCTCTTTTGTTTGCCATTTACCTGATCAAACCTGCACCCTTCTGTATACTCGACGAGGTGGATGCGCCGCTTGATGATGCCAACGTAGGTAAGTTTACCAATATGATCCGTGAGTTCAGTAATAACTCCCAGTTCATTATTGTAACACATAATAAAACCACCATGAGTGCTGTGGATGTGATCTATGGTGTAACGATGCAGGAACCCGGGGTGAGCAAGCTGGTGCCGGTGGATTTCAGGAGTTTGAACTAAGCCAAAAGCCATTGGCCAATAGCCAATGGCTATTAGCCATTTGATTCATACAACCTCTAATAAATGCTTCGCACCCTCATCCTCCTCACTGCCTCGAACATCTTCATGACCTTTGCCTGGTATTACCATCTCAAACATACCGGATGGCCCTTGTGGAAGGCGATTGCGCTGAGCTGGGGGATAGCCCTCTTTGAATACTGCCTGATGGTACCGGCCAACCGGCATGGCTATGTTTCGGGTATGAATACCTTCCAGCTGAAAATGGTGCAGGAAGTGATTACGCTGGTTGTATTCAGTGTGTTTGCCGTGCTGGTTTTAAAAGAACCATTCCATACCAAGTACCTGATCAGCTTTGTGTTCCTCCTGGCTGCGGTTTATTTCATGTTTAAAAAATGATCAGCTCACAAGCCAATTGCTATCAGCTAATAGCTTTTCCCAATATAACTTTCCATTAATAAGCTTCTTATTAATTTTATTCCTCAACCACCGGTTATGAAAATCCTGTTTTCCCTTTTATTCCTTTCCCTGTTTTCTTTCGTACAGGCCCAGGAAAAACCTGAAGGTCTTTTTATCAATTCCAAGGCTCCTGATTTCAAGGCTAAGGACCAGGATGGGAAGGATGTGGTATTGAAAGACCTGCGTAAGAAAGGAAATATAGTACTTGTATTTTATCGCGGCAGCTGGTGCCCTCATTGCAGCCGCTATCTCAAACAATTACAGGACTCATTTGAAACATTCAAGGCCAAGGGCGCGCAGGTATTGATCGTTACACCACAGGGTGATGAAGGTATTGACAGCGCAGTGGCCAAATCAGGCGCTGCATTTCCTGTGATCCATGATAAGGATATGAAGATCGCCAGCAATTACAAAGTGGCTTATAAAGTAGACGAAAGAACTTATGGCCGTTATAAAAATGCCGGCATAGACCTGCTGAAAGAAAACAACCAGGTAAAGGATGCATGGCTTCCGGTACCTGCGGTCTATATCATCAATACCGAAGGTTCCATCACCTTCCGTTATTTTGAAGAAGATTATAAAAAGCGTTTACCCATTGCCGATATATTGAAAGCGCTGAGCGGGGATAAGTAGGCCGTTGGCTGTTGGCCTTTGGCTTTTGGCCATTGGCTAAAAGCCCAAGACATCTTAGCATTTTAGCGAATGGTTTTTAATTGATGTAGAAGATCATTTTTTTGAAATTATAGCTATTGATCATTTGCTCCTCCGCGGCTCGTCAAAGACAATCCTGAACTCTCAGCCAATAGCCAAAGGCCAAAGGCCAATAGCTAACAGCTTCCCTCTACTTCTTCCCATAGTTCAACTTCCCGATCTTTCCATTGCTGCCAGCCAGGTAAACCGTTGTGCCGATTTTGGCGATGCGGCAAACATGAAATCCTTCTGAAGAAATGAGTTGCCAGTTGGCCGCGTTATCAATGGTATAATCCACGCCTGTGAGGCCGCAGCTCACGAGGATCTTTTTATCGAGATATTCCACGCAACTCCTGTAACCATGCGGTGGGGTTTTGGAAGCCTTCCAGCTCAGGCCTTTATCAATACTGTAAAAACAATTCAGGCTGTCGGATTTGGGATTGGAAAAATCACCACCCACAACTACCAGTTTCTCCGCGCCTTTTTTCCGGAAGGGATCATAGGCCGCAATGGAATTGGCTCCTGTTGTTTCTTTCCCCTGGATCATGGGCAGGGGCGATTTCTTATCGCGAATGAATATGCTCGACTTTAATCCGCCTGAAATAAAAACTGCTTCATCACGCGCCAGCACCCTCACGTTAGTACCACTTGCAGCAAAACAGGCTTCACCGCTGTCGGCAACCGGGCGGTTTTCCATGGGTACATCCATCCAGGTTCGGCCACCATCGAAAGTGCGTGCAACAAAAAATTTTCCATTAACAGGATCGCCAATCACAATGCCGGCCACTTCATTCCAGAATTCCATGGCATCGAGAAACATACCCTTTGCTCTGTTTTCATAAACCACTTTCCAGGTTTCTCCGCCGTCACTGGTCCTTAAAATATAGGCAGGATCCTTATCACTCGAATTCATGATTACGGCAGTGCTGGCATCAAAGGCTTCGATATCCCGGAATTCCATTTTCTCAAAACCTTTTACTACCATCCACTTCCAGTCTTTGCCACCATTGCTGGTTTTGCCAATAGTGCCATTACTCCCGCTGACCCAGGCAACTTCATCTGAGACCACGCTCAATCCCCGGAGAGAGGTATTGGTGCCTGAAGTAAGAATCTCGACTGTAGGGATCACGGGTTTCTGTGCCAGTGTAATGAAACAAATGAATAATGCAATGAAAGTAAAAAGGCTTTTCATGATGCTGATTGATGCTGAAAAGATAATCCATTCAGCTTTGAAAAGAAGAAGGTGAAGATGTTAAAAACCTGGTGGTCTTGGTATCGGGGCAAAAAAAATCCCCTTACGGGGATTGATCAGTTCTTTAATTTTTTGGCGAAGACCTTCTGGAATTTTTCAAGTTTGGGCCTGATCACAACCGAACAGTATGGATTATTGTTCTTGTTGTTCTCATAATATTCCTGGTGGTAATCTTCTGCTACATAAAAACGTCCTAATGGAGAGATCTCGGTAACAATTTGTTTATCGTAAGCCCCGCTTTTATTGAGTTCGTTCTTATAATACTCTGCTTTTTCTTTTTGCGCATCATTGTGGAAGAAGATGGCGCTGCGGTATTGTGTACCTACGTCTGCACCCTGGCGGTTCAGACTTGTGGGATCATGAACTTCAAAGAAAACTTCGAGCAATTCATCATAGCTGATCTTATCGGTTTCGTAAACAATCTGGACACACTCGGCATGACCGGTCTCACCCGTACAAACCTGTTTGTAAGTAGGATTGTTTACATGACCTCCGGTATATCCTGAAGAAACACTCAGTACACCGTTCAGGGATTCGAATATGGCTTCCGTACACCAGAAACAACCCGTAGCGAAAGTGGCTGTATCCGTTTTTTCTCCAACATGTGCATTCATCAGGGAAGTGCTCATTGATTTATATTTTTTTTCAGAATTGCAGGCAATCATCGTGCAGATCCCAACCAGCCCTAAAAGTGTTTTAATGATCATACAATTACTTGGAGGTCAAAGTTCAGGCTGAATATAGAAAAGGAAAAGCCAACAAAAAAGTTTTAACACCCTGTTTGGACCTCCTTTTGCATAAATTTAGATATTCCCCCGGCCTAACTTTGCGCTTCAATGAAATTATACCCGGAATCCGCTACAGTACAACTGGAATTTGACAAGATCAGGGCTTTGCTCACCGAAAAATGCCGCTCGGAATATGCAAAAACAAAGGCCACAGAACTTCGCATTCATACCAAAAAAGAATTCATTGAACTGGAACTCAGGCAGTCACATGAATACAGGCAACTGGTCCAGAACGGTATCCATTTTCCAAATGATTACGTATTAAATCTTTCCAGGGAATTGAAACTCCTGGGGATCCAGGGTGCCATGCTTTCGGGTGAAGAACTCGTTGCTGTAAGAAAACTGGTGATGAGCGCGGAAAGTATTTTCAGGTGGTTTGATGCGGAAAGAAGAGAGACCTATCGTGGTCTTGCTAAAGTGATCGAAGGTTCTCATTATGAAAAGATCCTTCTCAAAATGATCAATGATGTGATCGATGACAATGGTAGCGTGAAGGATAATGCTTCAGCTGAATTGCAATCCATCCGGATGAGCCTTTACCGTAAACGGAACGAACTCCGGAAAGTATTTGACCGGATTGTAGGTAAGCTCAACAAGCAGGGCTATCTCGCTGAGATTGAAGAAAGTTTCATGAATGGCAGGAGGGTAGTGGCTGTATTCGCGGAACAAAAAAGACTTGTAAAAGGAATTCTGCACGGGGAGAGTGACAGCCGCAGAACTACCTTCATCGAACCTGAAGAAACTATTGAACTGAATAATGACCTGTATGAACTGGAAGGTGCGGAAAGAAAAGAAGTGTACAGGATCTTGAAAGAACTGACCGCAAAGCTATCTCAATACAGCGCACTGCTTACCCATTACCATTTTATAGTAGGGGAGTATGATTTTATCCGCGGAAAGGCATCCTTCGCCCTGGATATACAGGGTGAATACCCCGTGCTGGCTGACAAGGCACATGTTCACCTGGTGAAAGCTTATCACCCTTTATTATACCTGTATAACCGCAAGTCTCAAAAGCCTACGATCCCTGTTGACCTTACCCTTGATGAAAAGAACCGCATCCTGGTGATCAGCGGTCCGAATGCAGGTGGTAAAACGGTAACCATGAAAACCGTCGGATTGCTGCAGATGATGGTGCAAAGTGGTTTGCTGGTGCCCGTACATCCTTCTTCGCAGTTCGGGATCTTTAAACAACTGATGATCCACATAGGGGATACACAAAGTATCGAATTTGAATTAAGTACTTATAGCAGTCATTTGCTGAGCATGAAGCATTTCATGGAGAATGCAAATGGCAAAACCCTCTTTTTTATAGATGAATTAGGAAGCGGCAGTGATCCTAACCTGGGAGGCGCCTTCGCGGAAGTGATCATGGAAGAGCTTTCACGCAAACATGCCTACGGAATTGTGACGACCCACTATCTCAATCTCAAGGTAATGGCCAATAAAACCCAGGGCATTATCAATGGTGCCATGGCCTTTGATGAAAAAAAACTCATGCCGCTTTACCGCCTCATAGTAGGGAAGCCCGGGAGTTCCTATACTTTCTCCATTGCTGAGAGAATTGGCCTGGACAAAAGACTGATCACCAAGGCCAGGGGTATGGTGGATGAAGAACATTTCCGCCTGGATAAACTGCTCAACCGCACCGAGCAGGATCTACATAAGGTACAGGAAAAGGAAAAGGAATTGCACCAGCTGCTCCGGGAAAATGAAAGGCTTAAAAAGGAAATGGAGCAGGTGCTTGACCGGGAAAAACACCGCCAGCAGGTTGAGATCCTCAAGCAGCAAAATAAAGTAACGGAGGAACGGATGGTCTACCTCAAGGATATGGAAAGGAAAGTGAAACAGCTGGTGGTGGAATGGAGAAAATCGGAAGACAAGAATAAAGTGATCAAGGAAATGGCGGCCCTGTTATTTCCCAAAAATGAGCAGAAAGCGGTCAGCAAAAAACAAAAGCAGCTCAATTCCAAATATGAAGAAGTGAAAGGAGAGATACGTGTAGGCGACACCGTGAAAATGAAACGCAACCTGCAGGTGGGTGAAGTGTTGGAATTAAGAGGTAAAAAGGCTGTAGTGAAGATCGGGCTTCTCCCCATGCAGATCGACTTAGGTGATCTT
>CBDUBK010000132.1:0-6155 GCA_965365375.1 uncultured bacterium
CTGACTTGCCATGTTCGGTCCTCAGTTGTCCTTCGATTGTAATTGTCTTCATTGTTATGATTGTTTGTTTTAAAAAAGCTATTGGCTAATGGCCCATTGGCCATTGGCTATTTATCCCTTCTCTGCGAATGAAAGAACAAACTGTTGATGCTTTTGTTCTCATACGCATTGCGGATGGCAACTGCAAACAGTTCAGCGGTGGTAACCACGTTGATCTTTTTAGCAGGTTGCTTGAGTGGAATGGTATCGCAAACCACCAGCTCTTCCAGCACGCTGTTCTCAATGGTTTCGTATGCCTTGCCACTCAGTACAGGATGCGTGATGAGAGCCCTTACGGTTCTGGCACCTTTTTCTTTTAAAAGAGCTGCGCTTTTTGCCAGTGTTCCGCCTGTATCGCAGATGTCATCAATGATCACGATATCACGGTCTGTCACATCACCAATCACTACCATGCTGGAGATCTCGTTGGCACGTTTCCGGTGCTTATCGCAGATCACCATTTCCGCTTCAAAATAACTGGCAATTTCCCTGATCCTGTTCGATGCGCCCACATCAGGGGCCGCAAAGGTAAGGTTTTCGAGTCTCAGTTGTGTTATATAAGGTATAAAAACGGCTGATGAATCCAGGTGATCCACGGGTATGTCGAAGAAGCCCTGGATCTGCGGCGCATGGAGGTCCATAGTAATGACCCTGTCTGCTCCGGCAGCTGTTAACATATTGGCAACCAGCTTGCTACCAATGGCAACCCTTGGCCGGTCCTTCCTGTCCTGGCGGGCATAACCATAGTATGGAAGTACCACGATGATCTTGTTGGCAGATGCCCTGCGGGCGGCATCGATCATCAGGAGCAGCTCCATCAGGTTGTCAGCCGGGGCATAGGTGCTTTGTACCAGGAAAACAAAATCACCCCGGATACTTTCCAGGAAGATCGGCTGAATTTCACCGTCACTGAATTTTTGAATATTGATCTTACCCATTGGGCAGCCGTAACTCTTACAGATCTTTTCAGCAAGTTTCTGGGAGCCGGTGCCTGCGAAAATTTTGGCAGAAGGATTCATGGTAGAACGTTCGGGGGGCGAAGATATGCTTCTGCGGATAAAAGTGAAAAATAGATAGCTGGCTGAGTGGAAACTTGGTTGAAATCAAGACTACTTCTGAGGTACCCCCGGAGGTTGAAAACACCAACAGGCAGTGAGGATTTCCCCACTGCCCGGAATATAATCTGGTTTAATATTATTTAATGGAAGCAGTAGCACCCATGTTCAGATCCTGGGTCCTTTCAACCTGGCTGGTACTATGCGCTTCATCACCATTAATGCTGTAATAAACCGTACGGCATACAAAAATGGCAAGAAAAAGAGAGATACCATAAATGAGCATGAAAAACAAAACAGGATGGAGTGCGCCAACAGAAGAGGTAGAGTTACGTCTCATAGGAATTGGTTTGAGTTTTCTTTAGGATAATTGACAGGCATAAAATTATTTTCAAAATTTTAACCATGCAAGAGCAAAAGTACTCGATCAAACAATGGGCAAAAGACGACAGGCCCCGGGAAAAATTACGAGACAAGGGAGCAGCTACCCTGAGCAATTCAGAACTGATTGCCATTCTGATAAACAATGGCACCCGGGATAAATCCGCAATTGAACTCGCACAGGAAATTCTCAGGGCAGGTAAGGATAACCTTGGGGAAATTGGCAAACTGTCCGTGAAAGAATTCATGAAAGTCAAGGGGATAGGAGAAGCCAAAGCCATCATCATAGCTGCGGCCATGGAGCTTGGAAGAAGAAGGCAGGCTGCTGTTTCAAGGGAAAAAGCCGTAGTAACAAGCAGCTCCGATGTGGCAGGATACCTGCAGAATCTTTTGAGGGATTACCGCCACGAGGTCTTCGCGGTCCTCTTCCTGAACCGTTCCAATAAGATCAACCATTTCCAGGTGATCAGCGAGGGTGGTATCACCGGAACGGTGGCCGATCCCAGGATCATACTTAAAAAAGCACTGGAGGAAGATGCCGTGAGTATCATCCTATGCCATAATCATCCTTCCGGTAGTCTTAAACCCAGCAAGGCGGATGAAGAACTCACCTATAAGATACGCGAGGCCGCCCGCTATTTTGATATCAAGGTACTTGACCACCTGATCGTAAGCGATGACGGTTACTATAGTTTCGCGGATGAAGGAATACTCTGATGAAGTCAGGCCTGGGCTGTAGGCCCTCCGAATGTCATCGGGATCTGGATCTCTTCCAGGTCCTTGATCGGACCATTGGCATCTTCATAACGGCTTACATTTTCCATCAACGCTTTCATGAATCTTTTTGCATGCTGTGGTGTAAAGATGATCCTTGATTTGACCTTGCTCTTGGGTGTGCCGGGCATCACGTTTACAAAATCCACTACAAATTCCGCATGGGAATGGGTGATGATGGCAAGATTGGCATATGTACCTTCTGCTACCTCTTCTGATATTTCTATATTGATCTGGTTCTGCTGCTGGTTGTTTGGATCCATGTTGTTGTATTGAGGAGCAAAAATAGGTGATGCGGAGGGAAGTCCATGGACCATGGACTATGGACAATGGTCCATAGACTAAAAAAGCCCCCCATTTGGGAGGCTTCGTATAAAAATCCATTATTATCAGAATTTATCCCAGAACAACTTGGTTGTAACCGCGTCTCCACCTACAGCAGATGCTGCGGCATTGTAGTTAGCGGTATTCAGGTTTTGTTCAGGAATAGGATAGGTATAACGTAATGGAGTTGCTGAAACTGCGGTAGGAGGAGCAGCGATCGCAGGAGCATCAAGTCTTCTCCACTCGATCCAGGCATCCCATCCACGATTGTAAAGCGCCAGCCATTTTTGTTCACCGATCCTTGCTTTCCAGTTTACAGGGTCATAAACCACTGAAGGCTGTAAGAGGTAAGCTGTTGCTTCAGTTGTAGTACCACCCCAGTAAAGAATGGATGCAGTAACAGCATTGTTATAATGCTGGATGGCAGTACCACCAACATTGTAACCTCTTTGTGCTGCTTCAGCCAGGAAGAATTCCACTTCATCATAACTCAGTAAAAGAGCCGGGAATTCAGGAGCCTGGATGGCATCAGCCGGTTTGGAGAAAGTAGCAAAATTGTTACCTGCACCCGGGATTCCACCAGAATAATCACTGCCTGTATTATCGAAGCTGAAATAATCATCAAGGCGTGGATCATTCAGGGCTTCCATTTTATTGACAATGGTGTTTGTTACAACAAAATCCTTACGTCCGCTTTGAACCAGGTCAGTCCAAACAGGGTTAGTGTTAGGAGGAGAAGTCTGGTAAGTGAAGCTGGCATTATCAGCATTTGATGTAAAGACACCTGCTGCTACTGCACTTTCTACAGTGGAACGTGCCAGGGTATTGTCATCGTCAGCGATGGTCATACCCATTTTCACTTTGAAGGAGTTGGCAAATTTCTGCCACATCTCCACATCACCACCGTAGATCAGGTCAGCGCTACCAAAACTTGCTGCTCCCTCATCCAGGTCTGCAATAGCTGCATTCAACCTGGTAAGCAGATCAAGGTAAATGGTTTTCTGGTTGTCATATTTAGGCTGGAGGGTATTGATCTCGAGAGCTTCGGAATATGGAATATCACCGAAGGTAGTTACGAGGTAATACCAGGCCATTACTTCCATGATCTCTGTGATGGCAAGCTGGTTCTGCTGAACAGCGGCATTGGCCACCTGGTCAGGGATCAGTTTTTTTGCTTCGCGGAAATCGCGGATCACATCGCGGTAGAGACCATTCCAGATCTGCCTTGGGATCTGGCGGGTTACGATGTCGTAGTTACTCTCATCCGTGTAAGTGGTTTCAGTCCAGTACTGAACTATCAGCCTGAAGATGTTATCATTCACATTGGTTGATGTGAGCAGGTCGGTCATTGCCTTTTGTCCGCTCGTGAAGAAAGCGGAGGAAGGAGCGGTCTGCGGATTTTTTGGATCCACGTTCAGGCTCGTCAGGTCCTTTCTACAGGCAACAATTGTAAAAAGGGGCAATAGTGCTATTAAAAATAATTTTTTCATGGTTTGTTTTTTAGAATCTGAATCTGAGGTTGAAAGCAAATGTTCTTGTTGTTGGGTAAGCTCCTCCCTGGTATCCCTGAAGATTACCTGCGCTGATGATCTCTTCAGGATCAGCATATGGGAGATTCTTGTGAATGATCCAAAGGTTTCTACCGATCAGAGACAGATCAACACCTTTAAATGGTTGCAAGCGGTTCACAACAGTCTGAGGTAAAGTAAAAGTTAAAACAGCTTCCCTCAGTTTTACAAAACTTGCATCATAAACGAACTCTTTATTTGGATGACGGCCATAACCATACAAACCATACAGAACGTTGCTTGCTCTTACGGTATTTGGTTTACCATCAGGACCAACACCTGGAAGGATTACACCACCACCCTGGCTGATAGGATTACGTGAAGGATTGCCGAGATCATTGTTTCCTGCAGTTTCAGGATACAAACCTGTAGCAAGACCATAATAAAGGTCAAGAGAGAATACATCTCCACCCTGGCGTGTATCGATCAACCAGCTCAGTGAAAGGTTCTTATACTTCAGGGTGTTGTTGATACCACCGATCCAGTCAGGATTGGCATCTCCGATATTATTATTGGAAGTTGTTGTTCTCAGCGGGTAACCATTGGTCTGGTTAATGAGTGGCTGCCCGTTAGCATGGTACTGGAAATCGGTACCGCGGATCACACCATAAGGCTGACCCAGAGCAGCAACGATGGAGATACCACCCTGGAAAGTTCCCAGTGTGATGGCATCAACACCAGGATAAAGTTCTTCTACTTTATTCCTGTTGCGCGTCCAGTTCACATTAATGTTCCAGGAGAAATCCCTTGTTTGTACAGGAGTACCGAACAAAGAAACCTCAACACCTTTGTTTCTTACGTTTCCGGCATTCAATACCCTGGAATTGTAACCAGTAGCCGTAGAAACGGGAACAGCAAAGATCTGGTCGAAAGTTTTTGCGTTATAATAAGTGACATCAAAGCCCAGCCTGTTTTTCAGGAAAGCAGCCTCGATACCAAACTCATAGCTCTTGGTCTGCTCAGGCCTCAGTTCAGGATTGGCAGCAGCACCAGCCACAGAAGTAATTGGATTTCCACCGAAAGGAACACCAATGATATAAGAATCTGCAGTGCTGTAAACAGGAGCGTCAGAACCTACCTGTGCGTAGTTGGCCCTGAATTTACCGTAGCTCAGCCAGTTCGCGGAAGGTAACAGTTTTGAGAAAGTCCAGCCCATTGAAGCTGAAGGATACCAGTAACTGTTATTTCCTTCAGGCAATGTGGAGGACTGGTCGTTCCTGATGGTACCATCAAGGGTTAACATATCTCTCCAAGTAAAAGTTACTCCGGCGAAATTGCCCCATACTTCCCTTCTGGCATCCGCTTCAGAAGGAGGATTGATCGGGTTGATGGAGTTGGAAAGTGAATAGATTCTCTCTACGATCAGACCTCCGTTGGTAGCAGCGGAGATCGCCTGCCTTCTTTCCTTCCTTACGTTAGTACCCAATAAACCTTTCAAATTAACTTCTGAAGAGATATCATGGTCTGCTGTAAAGATTAGGTCAAAGTTTGTTTCCTGGATATTACGGTTGACACGGGAATAGGAAGAAGGAGTTACACTTCCTACAGCTTGCCTTTGTTCCTGTAATTCGGAATAAGTATCAAGAGAAACACGACCCAGAACATTCAGCCATTTCAAAGGGCTGTATGAGAGGTTGATGTTTCCAAATAAACGGTTACGGCTATCGTTCTGGAAGTTTTCAAATCTTGTGAAGTATGGATTGTCCCAGTAGATAGGTACAAGATCAGTAGGATCTGCCCAGTTCCAGGTCACATTCCTTCTTTCATTAAAGTAAGCTGTTTTCTGGTCAAGCACATCCACATTGGTCTGCCACCACTGGCGGAAGTTTGTCATCAGGTTTTTATCATCATAACCGGTACCATAACGGCCGGTTGCTTCAATAGCACTGAAGTTTACAGAAGCCCCAGCCTGCAGTTTTTCAGATACATTCAAAATACCACCGAAGTTCAGGAGGTTTTTAGAGATCTTACTGTTAGGCATGATGCCTTTGTCATCGTTACGGGTATAACCGAG
>CBDUBK010000133.1:0-6151 GCA_965365375.1 uncultured bacterium
TGAAAACAATCGAAAAGCCGATTGTCCAAGCCTTAAAAGCATTTTTCTTCAAACATTACCGGCCAGTAAATGCCATTCTCGTGGTAGCCGGGAATGTAACAACCGAGCAGGTCAGGGACCTCGCTGAAAAATGGTTCGGTCCTATTGAAGCCGGTGAAAAATATGTGAGGCACCTGCCGGAAGAACCCGCTCAGTCAGCCCCCCGTAAACTAGAGATGCATGCATCAGTTCCGCTGGATGCCCTCTACAAATGCTGGCATATTTATCCAAGGATGGACCACAGGTATTATGTTTCGGACCTCATAACGGAGTTACTAAGTGGTGGCGGTTCTTCCAGGTTATTCCAGTCGCTGGTAAAAGAAAAACGGCTCTTCAGTAATATAGAGTGTTATCATTTCGGAACCAGTGACGCCGGCCTGCTAACCATAGAAGGAAAACTGGTGAAGGGTGTGAAAATGGAAGATGCGGAAGCAGCCATCAATATCGAACTTGAAAAAATGAAGACAGAGCAGGTATCCGCGGCAGAACTCGAGAAGGTGAAGAATAAAACGGAAAGCATGATCGCATTTGAAGACATGAGCGTGATGAACCGTGCCAACAGCCTAGCATTTTATGAATTGCTGGGAGATGCGGCCCTGATGAACACGGAGCTGGACCGTTACCAGAAAGTTACCGTGGAAGATATCCAGTCACTGAGCGGCGAGATCTTCCGCGAAGAAAACTGCAGTACTCTCTGGTACATGTCCAAATCATGACCCATTGCCCAGGAAACATGTTTTTAAAAAATTGAAATGACCGGATTAAACAGAAAGAACCCTCCCCTCATAAAAGATGCTGTTGATTTTAATCTCAGCCTGAAACCATATGAAAAGCATGTGCTGGACAATGGCATAGAAGTGTACGCGGTAAATGCAGGCGCTGAGGATGTGTTACAGGTGGAATGGGTGGCCTATTCAGGAAACTGGTTTGAAAAATCAAATCTTGTTGCGGCCAGCACCAATTTTTTATTAAAGAACGGCACCAGCACCAAAACGGCATTCCAGCTGAATGAACATTTTGAATATTACGGTTCCTATGTGAACCGTAACTGTTATAATGAAACCGCTACCATCACGCTGCACTGTCTTGCCAAACACCTCGAAGCCTTGCTGCCGGTAGTAAAGGAAATGCTGGTTGATTCTGTATTTCCTGAAGAAGAGATCAGTGTTTACAAACAGAACATGAAGCAAAGGCTGAATGTAAACCTGAAAAAATCTGATTTTGTAGCCGGCCGTTTGATCGATGCCTATCTCTATGGAGAAGAACATCCATACGGACGTTATACCCGCTTCGAGGATTTTGACGAGATCACGAGGGAGCGCATCGTTGAATTTTACAACCAGTATTACGCGAAGGGCAAGTATATCATGTTTGTTGCAGGAAAACTTCCTTCCAATTTATTCAGCCTGCTCAACAAACATTTTGGAGATCTTAACCACCAGCAGGTTGCGGTGGAAGAACTTCCAACCCTTGCTGCGGAAGAAAAAAAATACAGGATTGCCAATGATCCGGAAGGAGTGCAGGGTTCAATCAGGCTGGGATCCCATTTTCCAAACCGGCATCATCCTGATTTTATCAAAACCCAGGTGCTGAATAATGTTTTCGGAGGTTTTTTCGGCTCAAGGCTCATGAGCAATATCCGTGAAGAGAAAGGGTATACCTATGGCATTTACAGTTACCTGGAAAATCATATCCAGCAAAGTGCCTGGGTGGTGAGTACAGAAGCAGGGCGTGATGTATGTGAAGCAACCATTGCCGAAGTGTACAAGGAAATGGAGATCCTGCGCAATGAACCTATCGATGATGAAGAATTATTGCTGGTAAGAAATTATATGATGGGCTCCATCCTTGGTGACCTCGATGGTCCATTCCATATCATTAACCGCTGGAAGACCATCATCCTGAACGGGCTTCCCGAAGATTATTTCTACAGGCAGATGGAAACCATCAAGAATGTAAAATCAAAAGAACTCCAGGAACTTGCCAATAAATACCTGGTGCCTGAGAAGTTTTATGAACTTGTAGTTGTATAGTTCCGAGTTCAAAGTTGAAAGTTCAAAGTCAGATGCATTAGAGAACAGTACTGATGTAATCTGAGGTCAACCTTGCCCGCAGAAGCTTTATCGAAGGCGGTAGTCCGTATCATGCTTTAATGAAATTACTTACCGCCCTTCCCATCTTCCCGGCTAAACTTTATTTTGATAAACAATTCATCCTACAATCTTAAAATCCTGCAAATCCTATTTCAGACATTGTCTTAAGAAAAAAGCCCAACCATAGGGTACGGTTGGGGCTTTTGTTCATCCATCCTTGTTTGCGTCCAAATCAGCCATTCAATAACTTCGACCCGTGCAGGTAACTTTTTGAAGGATGATAGACGAACAAGGCAGTTCCGTTTTTGATATACTGAATTACTTTTTTCGAAATCGCATTTGGGATAGCGGGACAACCATAACTTCTTCCCTGGATAGCTGAACCACCCCAGGCATCACCAATATAACCAGCGCCATGAACCACGATGGCCCTGCGTTCCGCATTATCATTAAAGCCTTTTTCTTTTCCGGCTAAGCGCAGTGAAAGACCATGGCTACCGTGATAGGTTCCTTTGGTAACATAGAATCCAAGAGAGCTCTGGTGAGACTGAAGCTTATTGGAGAATTTCTGCGCGTATTTCAAACCGGAATTTTTTCCATGTGCCACGTAAGTATTGATCAGCACTTTGAAATTCCTTACATCTATAATGTACATTCTTTTGTTGCTGGAAGGCTGGCTGAAATCACATACGGTAAGTATGTCCTCATTTTCCAGGAGACCTTTTTTCAATAAAGCCTGGTGACCTTTATAGGCATACATCATGGCTTCTTTTCCAAGACCAAGATTTTCCAGCTTCAGGCTGTCGTACAACAAATTTGTTTTTGATTCCAGTGAGAGCGATTCAAAATTGAGTTTAACCGCCGGAGGCAATACTTTGTGAGCGGTAGCCAGTCGTCCGGCTTTGAACCCCGAGAGGATCAGCATTGCTGCTGTCAGGCAAAGGGTAAAGGGCAAATGTTTCTTAAGCACTTTTCAAAGGTTTTTTCAGTGGATGATTGGATAACGATAACGGGTGTGAAAATATTATCTCACCTATTAACATGCAAGTAAACACTAAGAAAAATTTATGAAATAGAATGATTTAGCGCAAATCACATAGTTATACTAAGTGTTTTTACTGGAGCATTGGTATTATTTCACTCTCCTTACTTCACGTTTCTTCACAATGAACTCAGAAGAATAGATACGCAGTAATAAAATAAACATGGAGATAAGCAGCGGTCCGAATACAAGACCGATAAAACCGAAAAGCTGTATGCCCACGATCACACCGAATATGGTAATAAGTGGGTGTATATTACCGATCCTTTTGTTGAGCATAAGACGGAAAACATTATCTACAAGACCTATCAGTACAAATCCCCAGAGCCCCATGGCAATGCCTCTGCCGGTATCACCCTGTGCGAATAACATGATGGTTAGGGGAACATATATCAATGCTGCACCTACTACCGGCATCATGGCGGCGATACAGGTGGCTACGAACCAGAGCCAGGGTTCATCAATACCGATGATGAGATAACCGATCAGCCCCACAAGCCCCTGGATGATGGCGATCAGGGGAATGCCGATAGTGCTTGAGATCACCATGGTCCTTACTTCCTTGCCGAGCAATTCCACGTTACCATCCTTTAAAGGAAGGTTCTCGTAAAGAGATTCTTCCATGCGGCGGGCATTCATCAGCATGAAGTATAAAATAAAATAGAGCGTACCAATCAGGGTGATCGTATTCAGCGTCACACCAAGCACTTTGGGCAGGAGCCGGGTCAGTTCATTACCCAGGCGGTTGATGGCGTCGGGGGTAACGATCTCGTACCCGATCTTGTCCTTGATCTGCGCCACCGCGTTCTTTAATGATTCAATGTATTCACCGGAATGTGTTACCACGTAACTGATCTTGGAATAAAGAATATTACCCAGGATTCCTATGGGCACCAGGATCACAAAAAAGGAAAGCAGCATGAGCACCAGCGCGGCAGAATGTTTTTTCCATCCTTTTTTCTCGGTTAAGTAAAACATCCTCTCACGCATGATCACGTAAAATGTAACAGCACCTAAAAAAGCCGAGGTAAAGAACCAGAGCTCTCGAAAAAGCACGATGCCTAAAAAAAGAATGATGGCAATAAAGAAGATCTGCCTGAGCAGGTTGGTGTCGATAGTATTATTGTTCATATCCGGGATCAGAAATGAAATTACTTAAGAAAACCATTTGCCGGGCTTAATGTTTCATGGCTGTTGAACCATACATCAGGCCCGGCAGCGGTTCAGACCTTGATGGTCTTCCATTTTCCTTTCCTGAAAAAGAACCAGGCGGTAACCGCAATAAGGGTTTCTGCAACCGGGATGGCAACAAACGATCCCGTGGCACCCATGCCCAGCCATTGTGATAAGGCGTAAGCAAAGGGGATCTGGAAAATCCAGAAGCCAAAGAAGTTGATTACCGTCGGAGTACGCGTATCACCTGCTCCGTTCAAAGCCTGGATCATTACCATGCCGATCCCATAAAATATATAACCGGCACTGATGATCTGGAGGGCCATCACACCTGTGCGTAAAACTTCAGGGTCCTTCGTAAAGACACCGATTACGGGTCTTGCGAATAATAAAAAGAAAAGAGTAACACCCGCCATAAAAATGGCATTATAGCGCGCAGTGAGGAAAACACTTTTTTCAGCCCTTTCTATCTGGCCCGCACCCAGGTTTTGCCCAACCAGCGTGGCTGCCGCATTACTCAGTCCCCATGCAGGTAAAATAAAGAAGCCAATATTCCTGATGGCGATCTGGTAACCGGCGGAAGCAACATCGCCCCCGGTATGTGCCACCAGCATGGTCAGGAAGATCCAGCTACCCGAAGCAAAAAAGAACTGAATGGTAGCGGGGGCTGAGAGTTTCAGGAGGTTTTTCATCAATGGAAAATCAAACCTGAAATAAGATGCTTTCATCCTGATGATGCCATTGCCGCGGAAGAGGTAATAACACTGGTATAATACACCAAGCCCCCTTCCCACAGTTGTGGCAATGGCCGCACCTGTGAGTCCCCAGAAATGAATGAAGATGGGACAGAGAATGATGTTCACCAGGCTGGCCAGCCAGAGACTGCGCATGGCAATAGCTGCATTGCCCGCTCCCCTGAAAATTCCATTAATAAGAAACAACAGGATGATCACGAGGCTTCCCCCGAACATGACCCTTGTGAAATTGGTGCCCTGGCGGATCACTTCTTCTTCGGCGCCCATGATCCTTAAAATATCCGGGGCGAAGACCATCCCAAGGATGGTGATCACAACAGCCAGCATGATGGAAATGATCAGGGCCTGCATACCTGCCTGCGCTGCGGCCGCATGATTTTTTTCGCCCGTACGCCTGGCAACGATGGCTGTTGTACCTGTGCTCAATCCTATGGCGATGGTATAAACAAGTGTCATCACGGATTCAGTGAGACCCACTGTTTGTATGGCTTCCTTACCCAGTTTGCCCACAAAAAACATATCCACTACTGCGAATACGGATTCGAGACTGAGTTCAAGGATCATTGGGATAGCAAGCAGCACAATGGCATGCTTGATACTGCCCTGGGTATAATCATAGTTCTCTCCCTTCAGGGATCTTTTGATCAGTGACCAGAATAGAAAAAATTTATTGGTAGAGGTTATTGCCTGCGACATGAAACAAGATTAAAAATGAATGAAAAATCCGGAATGTGTGAACTTACCGGGAAATAAATAAGAAAATTGTGGAGCCGATTTGGCCGCTCACACGATTTTTTGCCTTAAAGAGTTGGCCTTAGCACCTTGTGCGGCCGCAGGAGAACTTCATAAAATTAAACTTGGGCTTGCAAACCTAAAACATCCAGGCCTAAACGCAAAAGCCCGGGTTCTTATTTTGTAATGAGTTGAAGATATTGCTGTATGAATTGTTCTTTTTGTTTACGCCGGTATTGCATGATAAACCTTGGATGAGGCAGGGCTTCAATCCTTCCGAACCAATGATGTTTTACATTGAGGGCACAGAGGTATTT
>CBDUBK010000134.1:0-6149 GCA_965365375.1 uncultured bacterium
CAAATGGCATGGCTAAAGAACTGGGTATTCCGCTAAAAGCAGAAGAGGCCCTGGATGTAATTGTACATGGAGAGGCTAAAAAAATTGATCTTATCAGGATCAATGAAGAAGAGATCTGTATTCACCTTAGCGATGTGGGAATGAACGCCATGCTGGTGAAATACTTTGAAAAATCCGGTAGCCGTGGATTCATGGGTTATGGTAAAGCAACCTTCCGGATACTCTGGCAGAAAAGAAAACTAAGGGTTAGTATCCGTACAGACGATGAAGATGTAAAACGTGAAGCCTACATGGTGGTCCTGGCCAATGCCCGCAAATATGGTACGGGTGCCAATATCAACCCGGACGGAGACCTCTGTGATGGAAAATTCGAGATCGTTATAGTGAGGAAACTCAACCTGCTTGAGATTTTCAAAGCAATGTTCACCGACCGTTCATTTCATCCGCGGCGTATTGAAGTTTTTTCTACCAAAAACCTGGACATGACTATCCAGCGGAAAACCTATTTCCAGGTGGATGGTGAATACAAGGGTAAAACGAGTAAGATCCATGCAAGAATTCTTCCCGCAATCCTGAATATTATGATCCCAAAGGAAGAGCCGGCCTGATAAACTGGCACAGAATTTTTATGGATCAGTATAAATCAAAAATTATGGACAGACTTGAATTAAAGGGTCGCTGGAATGAACTGAAAGGTAAAGCCAAGCAGGCTCATGGCGATCTTACTGATGATGATCTCCGTTACGAGGATGGAAAGGAAGACGAGTTCTATGGCCGTTTGCAAACCAGGCTTGGAAAAACACGTGAGCAGGTAATAGACTGGATCAAGGGTCTGGATAAGAGAGACTAATTTGATGCAATGTGGTGTAGGTTGGATCGTGTGGTGGTGTAAATTCATATTGCGAATAATGTCTCAAAGAAATTCCTCATTATATAAGACCGGTATCCCGGTCTTTTTTATGCCCTGGAACTAATGGCCAGTGGCCGATAGCTAGCAGCCAAGAGCTAACTTTGCCCCATGCATTATGTATCCGCGGAGAACCTGGGAAAATCCTATGGCATCAAGCCGCTTTTTTCTGATATCAGTTTTCATATTTCAGAAGGTGATAAAATAGCGCTGGTAGCGCGCAATGGTTCAGGCAAATCCACTTTATTGAGAATAATCGCAGGCAGGGATGTACCTGATGAAGGTAAATTATGGGTGAATAAGGATGTAGATGTGGCGTTTTTTGAACAGGAACCCCGTCTGGAAGAAGGCCGGACCGTACTGGATAATATTTTTCATACAGACCATCCTGTAATCCTTGCTATCAAGGCTTATGAAGCTGCGGTCGACAGCGGTAATGAAGAAGCCATCACAAGCCTGCTTTCCAGGATGGATGAACTCAATGCCTGGGATTTTGATTCCAAAGTGAAACAGATCCTTGGTAAACTGAATATTCACCAGCTCCAGCAGAAAGTATCTACACTGAGCGGCGGACAGAAAAAAAGAGTGGCACTTGCCAGGATCCTTATTGATATTGGTTTTGAACATAAGCATGTGTTACTTATCATGGATGAACCCACCAACCACCTCGATGTGCAGATGGTGGAATGGCTGGAACATTACCTCAATAAAGAACATGTAACCCTTTTGCTTGTAACCCATGACCGTTATTTCCTGGATAATGTTTGCGAGGAAGTATGGGAACTGGAAAACAGCCAGCTTTATTTTCATAAGGGTGATTACGAGAATTTCCTGGAAAAAAAAGCGGCCAGGGAAGAAAGTGAGGCAGCGAGTATTGATAAGGCAAGAAATCTTTACCGGAAGGAACTGGAATGGATGCGCAAGCAACCTAAGGCACGCACCACTAAATCAAAAAGCCGGATCGATAATTTTTACGAGGTAGAAAAAAGAGCTAAGCAACAGGTACAGCAGCAACAACTGGAACTGCAAAGCAAAATGAACCGCCTGGGAGGGAAAACCGTGGAGCTGAAAAAGGTTTATAAAAAGTTTGAGGAAAAGATCATCCTGAAAGGGTTTGATTATACATTCAAAAAAGGAGAGCGGGTAGGTATTGTCGGGAAAAACGGTGCAGGCAAATCCACCTTTATCAATATCATCCAGGGACTCGAGCCTGCCGACAGCGGTAAGGTTAACATTGGAGATACAGTTGTATTTGGAAATTATTCCCAATTGGGTTTGCAGGTGAAAGAGGATTTACGTGTGATCGAGTACGTTAAAGGTATTGCAGAAAATTTTCCGCTTGCCGGAGGTGGCACTTTGAGCGCTGCCCAGTTTCTGAATCTTTTTTTATTTCCACCCGAACAGCAGTTTACTTATATCAGCAAATTGAGCGGGGGTGAAAAAAGAAGACTGCATTTGCTTACGATCCTTTTCCGTAATCCTAATTTCCTGATCCTGGATGAACCTACCAATGATCTTGACCTGCCTACCTTATCTGTTCTTGAAAATTTTCTTACTGAATTCCCCGGCTGTTTGCTCATCGTTAGCCATGACCGTTATTTCATGGACCGGCTGGTAGACCACCTGTTTGTTTTTGAAGGTGATGGTGAAATCCGTGATTTTCCCGGTAATTATTCACTTTTCCGCGACTGGCAAAAACAAAAGGAACAGGTGGAAGCAACTGATAAAAAGCCTGTTTTACAGGCCGCGGCAGCGGAACCGGTTGTTAAAAAGAAGTTGTCATATAAAGAACAAAGAGAATTTGAATTGCTGGGCAAAGAGCTGGAAGGGCTTGAGAATGAACGTACAGCAATAACTGCACAGCTGTCATCACCCGACCTTCCCTTCGATAAACTCCAGCAGTTAACCAACAGGATCGGGGAGATTGCCCTGATGATAGATGAGAAGGAAATGCGCTGGCTGGAACTGAGTGAAGCGGTCTCGTAGTTTTACTAATTTGATTATCTGGATAATGTTTATACTTTTACAGCATAATCCCCTCCTTTAGAAAACACAGTGGTTAAAAGGCATCCGTTATCCTGGAAAGCTTAATTCGTTAACATTTAAATTACTGTGGTTATGAAAAAAATCTCTTCCCTATTTCATGATGAAAAGATCCAGGACACTTTGCTTGTAACGATCATCTTGGCTGTGATCATTACATTGTCAGTTGTGTTCCTCTGATTTTGTTTGCATCCTTGATTTGAAAACTTAATGCCTCAGGCATTGAGCTAAATTGTTAGTTGTCTTTTCATAAAAAATTAAAACCTCCCGCTAAGCAGGAGGTTTTTTATTTATTTTGAATATTTGCGGTCAGCGCAGGAAAACCAGCTCCCTGTATTTAGGCAAATACCACTCACGGTCATCCACGAGTTGCTCCAGCTTGTCCACATGGTATCTCACCTTATCGAAGTAAGCTTCTTTTACCTTGCTGCAATAAGCAATCGCTTTTTCCCGCGTATCTGATTCATTATTGCAAACCTTCCTGGCTTCTATCATTCCTTCTACCAGTTCACTTACCTGGTTAATATGTTCTGATATCCTGGAGATTACGGCCGTACGCTGTTTGCATGCGCCTTCAGCCAGGCCAATTTCTTTCAGGCCGCGTACATTTTCAATCAGTTTATTCTGGTATTGAACTGCTGCAGGCAATACATGCGTAGTAGCCAGTTCTGCCATCAGGCGGCTTTCGATCTGTACCTTCTTGATGTATTTCTCCAGCTCGATCTCATGGCGTGCTTCCAGTTCCAGGTGATTGTAAACATTATTGTTTTCGAAAAGACGGGCTGATTTTTCGGTAACCATTGCATCCAGTGCAAGAGGAGTGGTTTTTACATTGGGCAGACCGCGGCGTTCAGCTTCTTTCTCCCATTCTTCGCTGTAACCGTCACCTTCAAAAAGGATTTTTTCACTCGATACAATGTATTCACGGATCACATGAATGATAGCGATCTCTTTTTTCTCTCCTTTTTCAATGAGCGTGTCAACATCCTTCTTGAAATTCTTCAGTGTTTCCGCCATAATGGTATTCAGCACGGTCATGGCATTGGCGCAATTGGCAGAAGATCCCACGGCACGGAATTCAAATTTATTGCCCGTGAATGCAAATGGTGAAGTGCGGTTCCTGTCTGTATTATCCATCAGCAATTCAGGAATGCTGCGGTGGATATCGATCTTCAGCATGCTTTCATCTGTTTCATCCATATCATCTGTTACTCTTTGCTTGATATCTTCCAATACCTTGGTAAGGTACTGGCCAATGAAAACAGAGATGATGGCAGGTGGTGCTTCATTCGCTCCAAGACGGAAATCATTACTTGCAGAAGCAATTGATGCTCTCAGCAGGTCTGAATAATCATGCACAGCTTTGATGGAGTTCACGAAGAACGCCAGGAACATCAGGTTGGTTTTCGGTGTTTTACCGGGAGCAAGAAGATTTACACCGGTATCTGTTGCAAGACTCCAGTTATTATGTTTACCACTTCCGTTGATGCCTGCAAATGGTTTTTCATGCAGCAATACCCTTAGTTTATGACGGGCTGCGACACGGTTCATCACATCCATCAGTAATGTATTGTGGTCCACTGCGAGGTTGGCTTCTTCAAAAATAGGAGCGCACTCAAACTGTGCAGGGGCAACTTCATTATGACGTGTACGGAGCGGGATGCCCAGCCTGTAGGATTCATTTTCAAAATCACGCATGAAGGCATACACACGCTCAGGAATGGAGCCGAAATAATGGTCTTCGAGCTGTTGTCCTTTTGCCGGGCTGTGACCAAAAACGGTCCGTCCGCAGGCTACCAGGTCAGGACGGGCATTGAACAAACCTTCATCAATCACAAAATATTCCTGTTCCCATCCAAGGGTAGGGGTTACCCTGGTCACATTGCGGTCGAAATAATTGCACACGTCAACTGCTGCATTGTTCACAGCCTCAAGGGCTTTCAGCAGCGGCGCTTTATAATCCAGTGATTCGCCGGTATATGAAACAAAGATCGTGGGAATGCATAGCGTTTTACCGATACCAATATCCATGATAAAGGCAGGCGAGGAAGGATCCCATGCTGTATATCCTCTTGCTTCGAAGGTGGCGCGAAGGCCTCCGCTTGGAAATGAGGAAGCGTCAGGTTCCTGCTGAATCAGGGCATCACCTTCAAATTGTTCAATGGGTGTACCATCACTTTTTAAAGTAAAGAAGGAATCATGTTTTTCTGCAGTGGTTCCTGTTAATGGCTGGAACCAGTGTGTGAAATGCGAAACACCTTTTGTTTCAGCCCAGGCCCGGATACCATTGGCAATCTGGTTGGCCATGGAGCGGTCAATTTTTTGTCCTGCTCTTACGGATGCCATCAGGCTTTTATAAGCCTCATCACTCAAAAACTGGCGGGCTACCTGGTAAGTGAAAACATTCTCAGCAAAAATGGCCGTGATCTTGGCCGGAGATTCGTGCAATGTTTTTTCAGGGGTAAATAAATTGGAAAGCGCATTGAAACGGGGGTGCATATATCTGATTTTTGCAGCAAAGAAATTGAAAGCAGCTGAAAAAACAGAGAAATTTCTTCCAACTGTGCAAAATTTCAGGGGAAATGGTGAAAAAAACCGAATATTTTTTAGATAACTGGCTAAATTCCTATGGATGAGGCCCCGAAAGTTTTAATTATTTAATTTTCTAATATTTGGAATAATCAGTCTTTCAATTCTTCCCCAGTCTGTATTGGCTACCAATGGAATTACCAGCAACGTGAGCACGATACTTCTGTACCGGACAATTGCACCCAGGTTATTTACCGTATAGCCAATCATCATCAGCACGGCCAGGGAAAAGAATAAAATGAAGAGTATAAGCGGGGATGCTCTAAGGTTTTTATTTCTGAAGACCAGGAAGATCACAACAAATGCCAAAAGAAAATTAATCTCCAGCGAAGCTGCCAGCGATAATAAATGCCTTACATCAGAGGGATAAGGCCTGATGAGACTTAATCCCAAAGCCTGGGGTGCATTTTTCAAAAAAGATACTGCAGTGGGTTCAAGTGCGTGTACATCAACGGTTGACCCTCCTTCCAGTTTGAAAAATTCCTGTTGTTTGTTCACCGTTGCCTGGGGAAAATCCAGGCTGTCATTGATATACCTCGCTGTAAAAAACAATACGAGAGAAAAAATGCCAACCAGTATAAAACTGTAAAGGGGTTTGAAACGGGTCTTT
>CBDUBK010000135.1:0-6124 GCA_965365375.1 uncultured bacterium
CGTCACTGAGGCTGATTTCCTTATGCAAACCCTGTTCTTTGGCCGCACCGCCCGCTACTGCTTTTGATCCCCCGAAGGAACCGATCAGCACATTGGCCAGTGAACGGTTCATAGCCTTGCACATCAGGATCGTAAGCAGGGTACCTGCAGCACCTACAAGAATACCACCGGTGAGCATGACTTTATTGTCGTATAAAAAACCGCCACAAGCTGCAGCCACACCCGTGAATGAATTCAGGAGGGAAATCACAACGGGCATATCCGCACCTCCGATGGGTAAAACAAAAAGAACTCCGTAAACCAGCGAGAGGAAAAAGATCGCGTAAAAAATTACATGAACCGAAGTGGTAAGTTCTATGTTGAGTCCTTTTAAGGAAACACGGTCAGCAGTATTCACCAGGTCTCCATTCATTATTTCGAAAGAGGAACTGATGGTGGATAATAAAAACACACTCAGCCCTATAATCAGTGCCAGCACTACGAGGTTCACTATATGCTGCCCTTTAAAGGATTTATCACTTACTGATCCATTAAGCTTTCCCCAGGCTATGATACTTCCGGCAAATGAAACAGAGCCAATGATAAGCCCAAGGAAGATCGTGATCAGTGTGCCTGTCTGCAGGGGCAAAGCAAATTCCGCGATATCAAACGATTCCCCTCCGGGAAATGACTGCAGGATATCAAAGGAAAAATCCATGGAAGCAAAATGATTGAATTCCGCGATGGAGATGAGTGCCGCGCAGGCGCCTCCCATTCCATTGAACAGGCTCACCATTTCGGGCATTGCGGTCATCTTCACTCTTTTGGCAATGAGGGTTCCGATCACACCTCCCACCATCAGGCCCGCGAAGATCCATCCGTAATTATGCAGGCGTTCTCCTGATTCTACATCACGGTAAAGAAATATGGTTCCAAATATGGCGATGCCCATTCCCGCAGCTGCGATCAGGTTTCCCTTCCTTGCAGTTTCGGGGTGAGAAAGCATCTTAAGTCCTAAAATAAATGTTACCGATGCAATCAGGTAAATCAATGTGAGCAGGGTAAGGTCCATTTAAGTTTTTTTCTTTTTTGATTTGAACATTTCCAGCATACGGTCTGTCACCACGAAGCCACCTACAACATTGAGTGTGCCCAGCACCACGGCCAGGAAACCCAGTAACAAGGCGAAATAATTATCACTCTCGGCCTTGCCCATAACGATGATGGCACCAATGATCACCACGCCATGTATGGCATTGGCTCCACTCATGAGCGGGGTATGCAAAACACTTGGCACACGGCCGATCACTTCAATGCCTACGAAGATCATGAGGATCACGATGTAGATGGTCTCTTCATGTCCATAGATCCAGCTGAGAATACTTTCCATGTAAATGTTTTAGTTTTTGAGTTGTGCTACTCTTTCATGAACAATTTCACCATCATGAACGATACAGCTTCCTTTCACCAGGTCATCTTCCCAGTTGAGCTGGAGTTGCATTTCCTTGCCTGTTACAAGCTGAAGGAAGTTCATGATATTTTTTCCATACAGTTTACTTGCATCCGAAGGCATGGTTGCCGGCAGGTTACTGTTGCCAACTATTGTAACACCATTATGAACAATGGTCTCGTTATTTTTTGTGAACGGGGTGTTGCCACCCGTGGCAGCAGCAAGGTCGATCACCACTGATCCTGCGCGCATTTTATCCATCATAGGCTCTGTAATGAGTATGGGTGCTTTTTTTCCTGGAATTTGCGCTGTTGTAATTACGATATCTGCCTTGGCAATGCTTTCCGCTATCCTTTGCTGTTGTTTGGCTTTATATTCTTCCGTTTGTTCCACTGCATAACCTCCAGCCTGCGAAGCATCAGCTGCACCCTCCACTTCAACGAATTTGGCACCAAGACTCATCACTTCTTCTTTCACGGCCGGACGCGTATCAAAAACTTCCACCACTGCCCCGAGCCTGCGCGCTGTGGCAATGGCCTGCAGGCCTGCTACCCCTGCGCCGAGGATCAGGATCTTGGCAGGTGCAATACTGCCCGCAGCAGTCATGAACATTGGAAAATAACGGGGATACAGATTAGCCGCTAACAACACCGCTTTGTAACCGGAGATATTGGCCTGGCTGCTGAGCACATCCATGCTCTGTGCCCGGGTAGTACGGGGCAGCATGTCCATACTGAACACCGTTAATCCCTGAGCTGCCCATCCGGATACCTGCTCCAAATGATAAAGCGGCTGGTAAACACCAATCAATACTTTTCCTGATGGAATTGCCAGGGAAGGTTTATGAATGGAAAGGATCACATCAGATGAACGCACCAGTTCAGCAGCAGGCTTTATCACTGCCCCGGCACTTTCATATGCTGCATCAACGGCGGAAGCATGAACACCGGCGCCGTGTTCAACCTGCACGGTAATTCCTTTTTTAACCAATTGGGCAACAGCTTCAGGGAGGAGGGAAACGCGGGTTTCAAATGAGGGTTCCTTCAAAATTCCTACGGTCATGCTTACTGTTTAGTGAAATTGTATGTGCAAATGTATGGCCCATGTGCAATTCTTTTCATGCCCTGTAACAAAATCATCCTTATTGATGACCTGGATCACGGAAGCCTGATGCGGAAATCCTGTCTTACCCTGAAATCATTCCTGAAAAACACAAAACCCAGGTAAAAAACATCGATGGTATAGCGGACCGAAGGATGATTTTTAATTTCTTCCCAGGCCTGTTCCATTTCCCGGCTCCAGTGTATATCATCAAATACAAGGATGCTGTGTTCATGGGTTTTTTCCAGGAATTGACTGAAATATTTCATCGTGGGTGCATACCGGTGGTTGCCATCAATATAAGCAAGATCAATGGATGAAAATTTTTGCAGTACACCGGGCAGCAACTCATCAAAGGAACCGGTCAGGCCCTGGATATTTTTGCATTGCAGCAGTGAAAAATGTTCCCGGGCTTTGGCAGCAATTGCGGGGCTTCCCTCTATGGTGATGATCTCAGCACCCGGAACTGCTTTTGAAATATATGAAGTAGTCAGGCCCAGGGATGTACCCAGTTCAATAACTGTGGAAGGTTTATAATAAGCTGCCAGCCTGTAGAGCAGGTGGGCCAGTCTTTGTGGTTTGAGCGCTGACGCAGCAATGTCCTTGATCTTTTTCTGTTGCCCTGTATTATTCCTGGAGCCGGCGCCATAGTCTTCAATTTCGAACAGCTCCGGGTCATGCAGCAGTTTTTTGCGCAGGTCTTCTATGGAAAGACCGGGATCGAATCCTGATTGATTATTCAGCACATGGTTGATGAACCGGAATACAAAAGGGGAATGCATGCCATGCCCCCTGCTGTTGGAAGCAGTAACATAATATCGCAGGTATTTAAGGGCAAGCTGGAAATTATTATACATATGCCGGGAACTCCGTTAACCTTTGATTCTTTCCCAAACCTGGAAACTATGATCGAATGCATTTTTATCATCCGCAAAACATTTGCGGTTCCGCACCATTTCCCAATTGGCCGCGGGTATTTCAGGAAAAAAAACATCTCCTTCAAACCTGTGATGAATACGTGTGAGATAAATCCTGTCCGCCAATGGAAAAGCTGACTCGAAGATCTGCGCGCCACCGATCACAAAAATTTCCTTTACGTCCAGTTCCTGTGTTTTTTGAATTGCTTCTTCTATTGAATGCACCAGGGTAACTCCTTCCTGGTTCCAGTTTGAATTGCGTGAGATTACAATACTTTTTCGTCCCGGGAGTGGTTTGCCGATTGACTCAAAAGTTTTCCTTCCCATAAGAATGGGCATGCCCCAGGTCTGGTTCTTAAAATATTTCAGATCATTGGGAAGATGCCAGGGGAGCTGGTTATCCTTCCCGATTACATTCTGTTCATCTGCTGCTACCAGTAGGCTCAGGATCACATCAATAGTTTTAATGAAAAGCAAATTTACACCAACAGGCGGCTAAACTGCCACAGGTGCCTTGATGGCTGGATGTGACTGGTAATTTTCGAGAGTAAAATCACTGAACGTGAATCCGAAGATATCTTTTACTTCCGGGTTCAGTTTCATCACCGGTAAAGGAAAGGGTTGTCTCGATAATTGTTCGTGAACCTGGTCAAGATGGTTGGTATAAATATGAACATCACCAAAACTGTGAATAAATTCTCCCGGCTTGAGATCACACACCTGCGCCACCATCAGCGTAAGCAGGGCATAGGAAGCAATATTGAAGGGCACACCCAGAAATACGTCAGCACTGCGCTGGTACAACTGGCAGGAAAGTTTTCCATCAGCCACGTAAAACTGGAAAAGCGCATGGCAGGGCATGAGCGCCATTTCAGGAAGTTCACCCACATTCCAGGCGCTGACGATGAGCCGGCGGCTGTCCGGGTTTTTTTTGATCTGTTGTATGAGTTCAGAAACCTGGTCAATGACGCGGCCATCTGCTCCTTCCCAGCTTCTCCATTGTTTGCCATACACGGGGCCCAGTTCACCATTTTCATCTGCCCATTCATTCCAGATGCTCACCCCGTTTTCTTTCAGGTAAGCAATATTGGTTTCTCCTTTAAGGAACCAAAGCAATTCATGAATGATACTTTTCAGGTGCAGTTTTTTGGTAGTGACCAGTGGAAAACCTTCCTGGAGGTTGAAGCGCATCTGGTAACCAAAAGTGCTGATGGTACCTGTACCTGTACGGTCATTTTTTTTAACGCCATTGTCAAGAATATGCCTGAGGAGGGAGAGGTACTGGTGCATGTGCGCAAGATAAAAGAAAGAGCGGAAAAACAGAGAAAGAGAAACAGAAACAGAAACAGAGCGGACAACCCTCCGCTCTGTTTCTCCGCTCTGTTTCTCCTTTTGTGGGCTGTGGCGGATTCGAACCGTCGACCCCTACCTTGTCGAGATAATGCTCTAACCAACTGAGCTAACAGCCCGGGGAAGCGAAGTAATTCAAAAATAATTTAAGTGCCAAAAATGGAATGATTGCATTTAAAGCGCTCTTCTTTGCATTTCACGGTTAATGAGATTCAGTTCCCGAGTAGTTTGTCCTCCTACAGAAGTATTTTCCTCTGCGCGGCGCATCAGGTAAGGAACCACATCTCCGATTGGTCCGAAAGGAAGGTATTTGCTCACACTGCAGCCTCCTTTGGCAAGGTTGTAAGTGATATTATCACTCATGCCATATAACTGGCTGAAGTGTACCCGCTCATGATCGGGTGGCAGGTTTTTTTCGCGCAGCAGGTTTACGCCTAACATATTGCTTCCTTCATTATGAGAAGCAATGATCACCGCGATCTGCTCGTGGCGGTCAATACAAAATCTCACACTTTCATCATAATCCCTGTCTGTAGCAGCTTTATCAGGCTGGATGGGTGAAGTATATCCTTTTTCTTTTGCCCTTTTTCTTTCTTTTTCCATGTAGGCACCACGCACCAGTTTCACACCCAGCAAAAAATTTCTTTCAAGTGCAGCCTCGTAAGACTGCATCAGGAAATTCAGCCTGTCGTGCCGGTAAAGTTGAACAGTATTATAAATAACTGCCTTCCCCCTGTTATACTGGTCCATCATCACCATTGTAAGCGCATCCACGGGATCCTGGATCCATGTTTCTTCAGCATCTACCAGGAAACCTACTCCGGCTGTAGCTGCAGCATCACTGATCTTTTTAATACGGTCATACACGCGCTGCCATTCTTTCGACTCAATGGCATCGAGTTGCTGAACTGCTGCTTCGTATTTTTTTACAAGACTGGTGGCCTGTGCATGATGCATCAGCTCATCCAGTTTTTCAAGTAAAGAGAAACGTGCAATGCCGGTCACCTTCACGCTCATAAAAGGAACATTGGGCTGGGTGGCGGCAAATTTGATCACGCGGATAAATTCCTCGCAGGCATGGTCATAATTGGCTTCACCCTCTTTGCCTTCCACGCCGTAATCAAGGATCACTTTCACATGATACTGCGCCAGTTTATTGATGGATGGAATGGTTTGTTCCAGGTCCTCCCCTCCTACAAATTGCCTGAAAATCGTTCTACGGATCAAACCTTTTACAGGAAGTCCCAATTTTATGGATAGTGGAGCCAGCCGGGTACCCAGCTTTACCAGCCAGGATTTGGCCATCTGGGCAAAAAGCCATTTGGCA